>CAYPDN010000142.1:4921-9270 GCA_964409445.1 uncultured Granulosicoccaceae bacterium | reverse complement strand
ACCGGTGAACGACCTGTTGCCCCGGTCTACGTAGATGGTGAAAAAACAGTAACTCTGAAAGGTGATAATATTGCCGCAGAGTTTCAGGATATTGTTCAAAGCTATGTTGTCGATAAGTATTCGCAAACCGCTTAAAGCAAAGTTAAGTGACAAATTACTCAAGCCATCTAAATGAAAAACACGGTCGGGCTGGGCCTGCCCGAATATTCATTTAACACTACCCACAAAGCAATAATCGTAGGCGCAGGACTTGCCGGCTGTGCTATCGCCAACGCACTAGCGCAGCGAGGCTACCGTAGTGCACTGTACGATTCAAACACCTCCGTTGCAGCTGGTGCGTCTGCACTACCTGCCGCTGTGGTGCGACCGGCCATAAGTGGCGATGCATTTTACTCGACGTATTTCAACCACGCATTCGAACTCTGCTGCAATTTTTTAAAAAAAAACTATTTCAATCAATGTGGAGCGTTGGAGCTCACAGACAATTCGCTATGTCGTAACACTAATAATAAATACATCACCGATTTTTTTACCGCAAAACAGGCTTCAGCGTATGCTGGTACGGAACTCAACAACAATGCATTACATATTAAGAAAGCCGGCATGGTTGTACCAAAGCAACTTTGTGATCAGTGGATAACACATCCGTTAATAGAATTTCATCCTGCTACCAATGTTTGCAACCTCAGACAGACAGAATACGGATGGCAGCTCATCGCAGACAACAATACCGTCATTGATGAATCACAGTTGATCATTCTGGCAACGGCTGCCGCTACCAGACAATTCAACATTTGCTCTGATGTGCCATTGCAGGCAGTGGCCGGGCAAATAGATCGGTTTGAATACCAGGGCTCTAAACTCCAATGCATCGTCAACGGACACGGCTATCTTGCGCCCGATACAAACATCGATAGCAGGCATGCAAACCCAACCACTAAAAAAACAGAACTCACACAAAGTGTCTGGTGCGGTGCAACACACCATCGCAATGCCACAACGGTTGCGACCACAGCAGTCGACACAGATGCAAATATAGCCACCGCTGCAGCCATTGCTCCGCGACTTGCCACAGCTTCCATTCCTACGGCAAGTTTTGCTGACATAAGAACCTTCACCCCGGACAGATTGCCGGTGGTTGGTGCGATCCCCGATATCAGTCGCTACCGCACGGACTACGCAGATCTGAAACACGGCAAGCCACCGCATGCCTTTCCGGCACCCCGCTTTCAGCAAGGCCTGTATATCGCAGCTGGTCTGGGTTCGAGGGGTGCGACACAGGCTTTGCTGGTCGGCGATCTGATGGCCAGCCTCATTGCAGGCGAGATGTGCGGTGATTGGGACAGCGGGTGCAACTCAAGCCAGCAATCGGATCCTGATCAGCGACACGCTTTCTGTCAGGCGCTCCATCCGGCTCGATTTCTGGTGCGAGCGCTGCGGCGCGGCCGGTAATTTAAAACCACAACATAAAGTAACATTTTAGACACATTCGCCATCTTTTTCGTCATGACAAAAATTTCAGAACAAGTTATTATGTGAAATTCGATCATATTCGAAGAGTTGTTCGAAGAATCATTTGCTTAGTGGCAATAGTTGCGTTCTACTCATCAAAATATTCTACCTGCAGGTATGCACTGGTGCGATTCGAAAAACTATTGTTCATGGTCTGTGGCTTCTGCCTCGCAGTCTCACCAACAATTACATGGGCTCAAAGCGAAGGTGAACAGGCACTTCTGGAAAAATACCTGACAGAGATAGAAAGTCTGATCTCTGCCAATGATCTGGAAGGCGCACGCGACAAACTGGCAGAGGCCCAAACTGCGAACCTGCGTGATGAAAGCCTCGATATCGTGCACAGCCAACTGCGACTACTTGAATCACTAAATCAATCTGGTAACCCGTCAGTAAACTTTAACGGACCGACTATCGCAGCGGCTACGGCCGGCAGCCTGACAGAAGCAGATAAATCTGCGGCCAGAGATCTGCTCGACTCACTCAGAGTTGCCATGGAAAATGGCGAGCTTGACAAGGTAAAGCTGTTCACGGAACCGACACCACGAACGGACTCATTGCTCAAAGCAGTTTTCAACAACTATGCGGCCATGAGAGTTGAGCTCTCTCCACCGGAACCGGATGAAGAAACGAAGTCGTTTATTGCGACGCTTGAATTCAAAGAATTTACCACTAAAGACGGCGACACGGCGTTTCCGGCTGAGGCATGGAAGACACATCGCTTGCGAGTTGTCAGATCTGAAGGCAGTTGGCAAAAAGTACTCTGGTAGGTGCACAGAAAAATGATGATAGTTAATGCAATCATGCGACGCGTAGTCGCACTATTGGCCTGTATTTGCCTTTCGGTATCCGCGACAGGTGCTGTGTGGGCGCAAGCTGCCAATGGGCTTCCGGATGTTAATTTAAGCGCCGGCTTCGATTCAAAAGAGGCCACAGATATACAGCTCTTTCTCGCCCAGGCTGACACTGCCAACTTAGGCTTTGATATCACCGCCCCAACCATCAACCACACCCCTTCTATCAGTAAAGGTGTTGCCGGTGAAATGCAGTCTATCGTCGCTGAAATCAATGACAATCAATCTGTCGAGCGCGCCTTGCTGATCTACCGCACCAGCACCGCAGATTTTTACGCGACCGCAGAAATGTCCGCCGATGTAACCAACACAACCTGGCTGGCAACTGTGGATACCACAGCTGAAGATACTCGGGTGCACTACTACATCGTGGCGGAAGACACAGATGGCAACCGCGTTCAAAAAGGCAGTGAAAGTAATCCGCTGACGCTTGAGCTACAACAGCCAGAACTCTTCAGTGCGATCGCACCTGTGCAGGAAGATAACCGAACAAAATGGCTCGCGGTCGGTCTTGGTGTGCTGGTGCTCGGTGCCCTGCTCGCGGCTGGTGGTGGCGGTGGCGGCAACGATGACGGCATAGTCAACTCCGACCCTGGCACTGACTGTTGCACCGTAACGATCAACGTTCCGAACGTCACTACCCCCTGATCCGGTCAAACCTTATTAAGGCCGGAATCCCCATTTTAGTTTTTGCACGTTTATAGGATTAGATTGATTATGTTCAAAAATCTAATAAAAAGCTTAAGCCTGTTGTGCCCGCTGTTACTCGCTGCCTGTGGTGGTGGAACCGATGCCGGGCGCGCTGACATATCGCAATCAGATGGTATGACACCTTCGATGTCAATCACCATTCCAGACCGGATTCGCACCTCACAGGTAGTTAACCTGGATGCCACCGAAGCTACAGTGTCAAGCAGTGCGGGACCAATACAAATGGTGCGTAATGGTGATCAATTCACCGGCAGCATTAGAGTCGAGCCTGGATCAGAATTCACATTCGCCATTGAAATTTCCGAAAACGTGGGCGGTGATGACATAACCTATGCCATCGCAACTGGCAACTCTGATCAACCAGTTACCAACGACGTTGTATTTACCATACTTCTCAGCCAATACACCTTCCCTGACGATGATGGCGACGGATTTAGCAACCTGCTTGAACGCGAAGAAGGTTCAAATCATGCTGATACCTTTTCCACACCACTTGACCCGGACGGTCAGCCACCTACCGAAACAACGCCCGGCCTGCTGGAGTTTGCATCGGACAGTTTTAGTGTTGCCGAGGCCGATGGCGGTCTAACCATTTCAGTTAATCGCACTGGCGGCAACGACGGACAGGTCGCAGTCAGCTATCAGGTCAGCAGTGAAACCGCGATAGTCGGCACAGACTTTGACGCAGCGTCTGGCCAGTTGGTATTTGCAGATGGCGACAGTACTCCACAAAGTTTCTTTGTTACCGTGCTCACCGATGATGAAAACGACGGTGTACAGACTTTTACCGCCAGCCTGTTCAACCCAACCGGTGGTGCATCAATTGGCAACGGCTTTGCGAGAATCACACTCAACGATTCCACCCCGGCTGCACAACGCGGCACTATTCAATTAGTTAACAACAGCATCACCGTTGATGAAAACACCGGCACGGTTCAAATAACCGCAGAGCGAGTTAACGGCAGCGACGGACTGGTAACCGTCGACTTTATAACCATCGCGGGCACCGCTACAGCAGCAGACTTTGGTGCGGTTACTGAACCCGGCACTCTAACCTGGCAAGATGGTGAGAGCGGGCTGCGCACCATCAGCATTCCACTAACCAACGATGCAGAAGTAGAACCCTCAGAAACCTTTACGGTAAGCCTGACTAACAACATTGGTGGTGCAACATTAGGTTTGGCAGCTACATCTGTGATCATTGCTGACACTACACCAGCGCCAATTCCCGAACCAACACCACCAACACCAGAACCAACACCACCAACACCA
>CAYPDN010000142.1:0-4821 GCA_964409445.1 uncultured Granulosicoccaceae bacterium | reverse complement strand
ACCAACACCACCAACACCAGAACCAACACCACCAACACCGGAGCCAACACCACCAACACCGGAGCCGGGTCAAATAGTACTTACACAGGGCACTTTCATCGTCGCTGAAGGTGGCAGCATTGATCTGAGCGTGACAAGACTGAACGGCTCAGACGGTATCGCAACCGTAGATTTTATTGTCGCAGGTGGCACCGCAGACGATAACGACTTTAGTGCACCAGGTGGCACGCTGACCTGGCTTGCAGGTGACAGTAACCCGCAAACCATTACTATTGATGCAAATACCGATGCCCTGCTGGAACCGGATGAAACAGTAATTGTGACACTGCAAAACGCGGTTGGTGCAACGCTCGGTGCGAGTAGTGCAACAGTCACCATCAGTGATTCGACAGTACCAACACCTGGTGTACTTGCATTCACAAGCACTGCAGTCTCAATCGATGAAGGCAGCAGCGCTGATGTCACTGTTGCACGCACCGGTGGCGCTGATGGCGCGGTGAGCGTTGACTTAACTGCGGCTGCATCAACTGAATACACCATAAGCCCCGCCACCCTGACCTGGGCAGATGGCGAAAGTACAAACATGACAGTCACCATTGCTGCAGCAAGTGATGACGTATTAGACGATACCGAGTCTTTTAACCTTCAACTAACTGCAGCTACTGGTGCAACCCTCGGCGCAGATACTGTCGTTGTAACTATTGAAGATACAACAATTGCACCGCCACCTGTAGTACCCGCAGCAGGGCCGGTATTCGCTGCAATACCAACTGATGGCCAATGGGAAGTTTGCATTCCACCTTTCAACGCACCGGGGCCTGGCGCATTCGCCACTCAGCTAAGTGCAAACGAAGGGCGCATTGTCAGCTGCATTAAAACCTGTGATGATACAATCGAGTTGGATGACACTTTCCCAGGCTTCGGATTTAACGTAGCTGCCAGTCATAGTTGCACTACAGCGAGGAATGTACCGGGCACTTACACCGGGGTACCTATTTACACACCCAACCGCACTGCCATTAATCTTGATATCGACTCTGCAGATCTATCCGGTGGCAATTCAATTTGGGCCTGTGTTGCGGAGAGTCGCACAAATGCAAATTTTGCCTTTGCTGCAGATCAAACTAATACTATCTGGTATCAGTTTTCTGATGATGCCACATACCTTTATGGCAGCACCCCGGACAGTGCTCAACCAGCTCAGCTGTTAGGACCTGACGTCTGGAGTACGAATGGACGGATTCTGGAACTTGGGCACATCAACACTGGCTACCGCAATACGCAGTTACTTCCCGGTAACCAGACCTTGCATATTTATACCACCACCGATGACCGACTCAATTGCAGCAGAGAGACGAGATCACCTCCGGCACCAGTTCTGCCTATCGGATCGCGATAGGCAGCAAAGTCCACGCGGGGATCACCCTGCACCGGAGAGGTATAATGCTGCTATCCGATCGCCGAGCGTTCTTAATCCAGCGGCTGAGTAGTGATTGCCAAATGGATCACTATCACGGGTTGGCAGATCAGAAGCTTGTGCACACGAGGTACGATCATCGCCATCGCCATTCAGCGCCATCAGATGATGGTTGAGATTGGTTTTTTTAGTTTCCGCGCAAATAAATTGAGCTTCCGATGCATACCAAAACTCACTGCGCAGATTATTAATAAGCTGATTAAGCTTATTGGGGTAGTAGTTGCGATAAAAGTCAGAATCAAATGACGCAAAGCCTGTCGCACTCGGATCTGCAGTTCCTTCTGCCAGCCAATCGGTTTCACCCTGCATCCATATCATCGCATCAACGGAATCTTTTTGCGGCAATGTCGCTAACGCATCTGTTACCTTGTTGCGAATTTTTGTGTAGAACTCACTGTTGTAGTCCCAGTTACTGATTCCTGCACCGGGGGCCGTTACAAGAATGACCCCAACAACTCGATCAGTTTGTTCGGAAAGTGATTTACCGACTTGGAACACCAGGTTGTTATAAGGCTCGCGACCCTCAGCCGATGCCGCAAAGTTAGACGGCAGATTTTCATCCCAGTACTGATCCAGATCCGCAACCTGCCATTGACCATCTTCATTGAAAGCAAACAGTCTTTCATTTCCTGCATCCAGTGTTGCATCAAATCCTGTCTCTACACCGGAGGCATTGGACTGGCCGGTTAAAACGATAATATCTGTTATATCAGACGGCTGAATAACAACCGGTACCGCATTGACGTCCTGAGTTACAGTGTTATCGGTCTCAGGATCCGGAGACATTTCTTCCGCTACTGGTTCGGTCTCAGTATCCGTAGTTACCTCTTCTGGTGCCGGTTCGATCTCCGGCTCCGGAGTTATTTCATCTGGTGCGGGATCTATCTCCAGCTCCGTAGTTACTTCCTCTGGTGCAGGTTCTATCTCCACCTCCGGCGTCACCTCCTCTGGTGCGAGTTCTATCTCCACCTCCGGAGTCACCTCCTCTGGTGCGGGTTCAATCTCAGGGTCAGGAGCTGTAGCTTCATTGTCGATCAGGTTCTCAGCGACTATTTCGCCATCTACAACGATCAGACAAGTTTGATCGTTCTGCCAGCCATAACCGTCACCGTCGTCATCGACAATCCCGTCAAAGCAACGAGGAAAAAACTCTTCGAGAGATATTTCCTCCGTGGTCGCTGCACTTTCGTTAGCGTCTGTGGCGGCACCCGTTTCAGGCTCTGGCAATGCTTCCGTTGCAGCAATGTTTTGCGATGCATTAAATGCCATCGCCTGTGCTTCGTCCACAAAGACCTGATACAAATCACCGTCACAATCAGTAACAGCGGTCGGCACACTTTCAATACACGCCAGCTTTTTATCTGCAGCATCATCAATAGATACAAAAAAAGTATCTTGTACACCGGACAGTTGATACACACCTTTATTGATAGACACGGTACCAGTGTGCACTTCACCGTCCAGTGTCATAGAAAAAGTGTCCTGATCCACGAACAAACTTTCACTGTTATAAGTTTCATCAACGCTAACAATGTAGCTTAACTGATCAAGTGTACCGTTGCTCTCAGCATTGGTGCTTAACGTATCGACAAAATGCGAAATAGCCTGATCAGCACTTACTACCGCTCTGCTATCTCCATGGACCTGACTGACAACACTCTCAAGAGCACTTTCATTCATCGCGTCAAAAATATCGAACTCAGTAAACGCGATGTTAGCAGCTTGCGGAATTACAATACCATTTTCAGGGTCGGCATCCTCATCCAGTGACTGGAGAAGCCGCGCAATATTAACAACCACCGGATCATCAATCTCACCTTCGACACTCATATCGAGAGGCGTTACCATCGGTGATGCAAGTACTGCTGGCAATGCCATTCTGCCAACACGGAAAACGACCGATTCACCTTCTCGATAGTAAAAAACACCATCGGCATCAGTAACACCGCCCGTGGAATCAGTGACATAGTTGAGTCCACCCACAGGACTGTCTGAAAACACCCCCCTGAGTAATTCGTCTTCATCGTTGCCACCACAAGCGGCAAGCATCAAAGATACAACCAATACGCCAAAAACATTCGCTTTCACATTATTCAAACCGACTGCCTTTCCTAAATATCTATCGACCTCTATCGGTTGCGGGCGCTAATGGTGATGGAGTAAAACGGTGAAATTAACGAACTGAAACCTTTTTCCTCACTTATTTACCACCATCATCACGGAATTGAGGAAATCGGCAATCAAACCTGAAATAATGGCGTGCTACCTGGTTCACACTTTTCACCTCATGTTGCACTTTCTGACTTCAGTATTTCTATTGCTACTTACACCAGGCCCAGGTGTTTTGTCACTTGCTGGTGTGGGAGCCGCATTCGGCCGTAATCGCGGCCTTAGCTACATGCTTGGCCTGTTAATCGGTACCAATATAGTGGCTCTTGCAGTCGTAACCGGGCTAGCGGCTGTAGTGCTGTCTGTGCCGTGGCTGCGGACCGCTTTGTTGATCGCTTCGATCTGTTATCTGTTATGGCTGGCGCTGCGAATAGCAATGTCTGGCTCAAAGATAGGATTTATAGAAGCACAGAAGGAACCCGGTATAACCGATGGAATAGTTTTACAAATCATCAATCCCAAAGCGTATGTTGTTAACACTGCATTGTTCACCGGTTTTCCGTTCGACAATCAGACATTGGTAGTCGAAACACTCACCAAGTTTCTTGTTATAAATGTAATTTGGATATTGATACATTTATTATGGCTGGCGGCAGGTGTGATTTTACAAAGTCTGGCGCTCAAACCCGGTACGCAGCGAGCAATAAATATAGCGATGGCTCTGGCAATGTTGGTTGTTGTTGCCCTCGCAGCACATTCAGCGCTAAACATACCTGCAACGACCGATAAGCTATAGGCATCCCAAGTGTTAATATCTACAAGCTAAGGCAGTATTGTAAATATGACTATTAAGCGACTTTGTGTTTTTTGCGGCTCAAGTGATGGCGCTAGAGAAATCTACAAAGAGTACTGTGAGTACCTTGCCGATGCCATGGCAAAAAGGCACATTGATCTCGTCTACGGTGGTGCGAGTATCGGGCTCATGGGCGCGATAGCAGATGCCGTACTTGTCAGAGGTGGCGAGGTGATTGGAGTCATTCCCGAACACCTTAAAAACTACGAAATAAGCCACAAAGGGCTCACTGAGCTAGTGGTTACTTCCGACATGCACGAACGCAAAGCGAAAATGGCGTCACTGGCAGATGGTTTTATTGCGCTGCCGGGCGGAATCGGCACGCTCGAAGAGCTGATAGAAATCGCTACATGGCAACAGCTCTGCCTGCATCAAAAGCCTA
>CAYPDN010000141.1:0-9376 GCA_964409445.1 uncultured Granulosicoccaceae bacterium | reverse complement strand
TGGGCCTGATATTGGTCGCGACTGGAGAGTCTGCGGCCGGTGGTGAAAAACATTGCCAGTGATAACAACAAAAATACCACAAACAGGATAAGCGTCAATTCCGGTATTGATAGTCCGAGAAATTGCCACTGGATGTCGGCGCAGTCTCCGGTGCTGTTGAAGATTGTATCCAAAAAAGACTTAAATGGCATATTTTCAAGCATGTGCCAAAAGCCGGCTCCGCATTCCGGGGCCTCTCCCTTGGGCTGATTCTGCAACCAGATATGGCGAGCGCAGATACCTATGCCAGTCAGTGACAGCAGCGCTGCCAGCGTTGCATAGATCTTTCTGCCAATACGCACCGGGTTGTGCAATAGTGCCAGTGCGAAAACAATGCACAGGCCGATAACGACCGCACGGTCCAGGATGCAAAGAGAACACGGTGCGAGGTACTCCACCATTTGCAGATAGCCGATTGCGAATGCCATGGCTGCGATGCCGAGGACCAGTCCCATCAGACTTGCTGTTCTACCGGAAAAAATATTATTCATAATATTGGTGGCTGTGATGTTGTGAGTTGATAACAATGTACCATTGCGAGTTACCCGTGGGTGCAACTTGTTTGGGGGTAACTTGTTAACACTTGATAGTGTAGGAGATTATTTGCTTGGCCGCATCTCTGCCGAACAGGCATAATTAGTGGTGATAACGATATTCGTTGGTTGCCCGGAATTATGACAACAGTGCCCACAAATGATAAGCATACTGACGACTTAAGCGATCAGCAACTTCAGTCATTTGTAGATTTTGCCTGCGATTTAGCTGATGCGGCAGCCGCTATTACGTTGACTCGTTTTCGACAACCCCTCCCAGTTGAAAACAAACTGGGCGACACAGGGTTTGATCCGGTAACCGCAGCTGATCGCGCGGCCGAAAAAGCCATGCGAGAACTGATCACGGAGCAATACCCCTCGCATGGTATTCTAGGTGAAGAGTATGGCCATTCCTCTGAAGGTAGCAGGCTCACCTGGGTGCTGGATCCTATTGATGGCACTCGCGCTTTTATTTCTGGCTTGCCCACCTGGGGTACGCTCATCGCACTCTACGATGGTGTAATGCCAGTGTTGGGCGTTATGGATCAGCCTTTTACCGCGGAACGATACTTAGCAGCAGCCGGCTCTGACAAGACAACCTGTGTGCATCGTGGAAAGGAATCGCAGCTGTCTACCAGAGACTGTCGTCAACTGTCGCTTGCGACGATGATGTCGACTGCACCGGATATGTTCGACGCCGTTGAATTTGAAGTGCAGCAAGAGCTTGCCGGTGAGGTCAGGCTGATGCGTTACGGAGGTGACTGCTATGCCTATTGCATGCTTGCAGGTGGTCACGTTGACCTGGTAGTCGAGGCAGGATTAAGTACGTACGATATTCAGGCTTTGATCCCGATTGTTGAAAACGCTGGTGGTGTTGTGACTGACTGGCAGGGAGGTTCCGCGGTTGATGGCGGGCAGGTATTGGCATCTGCAACACAGGAGTTACATCAGCAAGCACTTGCACGACTTCAGCCGGCTGCAAAAAAATCCGCCAGTATTTTATAAATAACATCTGGTTTTTCACTGTGTGGCCAGTGACCGGCACCGTCTATCGTTTTCAGTGATGGGTTGCTGAATAGCTCAGCGATTGGTGCTCTGTCTGCTTCAGTTAAGTAGTCAGACTCAGCACCTTTAACAAAGAGCACTGGACGATTGAATTTCTGTGCTGACTGAATGCTGTCTGCGATGTCGCTATAGCGTGAAGTAATTTCATCAATATTTACCCGCAGTTTGTAACTGCCGTCGTCCTGGCGCGAGAGGTTTTTCAATAAAAAAGATCGAACACCAGCGTCCGGTGCAAATGGTGCGAGGATTGTGTCTGCCTCTTTGCGTGATGTGAGTGGTGTCAATGATAGACGCTGCAGTCCCTGAAGGATATTGTCGTGATGATGTTCGTACTGTCGTGGGCCGATATCAACCACTGCCAGTCGGTCAACCAGCTCAGGTGTGTCTAATGCCAGTTGCATTGCAGTTTTCCCGCCCATTGAATGGCCGATAACATGGGTGCTTGTAATTTCAAGCGACTGACACGTGTGTGCAACATCAGCTGCCATTTCGGTATAGGTCATGCCGCTTACGTGTGGCGAATCACCGTGGTTGCGAAGGTCCATGCAGTGCACCCGAAACTGATCAGAAAATCTGCCCGCCATTGCCTTCCAGTTATTCAGGTCACCGAACAATCCGTGCAGGATGACAAGGTGCGGATTGCTTTCATTTCCTGTACTGCTGCAGTTCAACAGCTGCGGAGCCATTGAGTTTGTCATAATGCTGCCTTCTGGTTTGCTGCGTTCTGGTGTGGTTGATGTACTGCGCTATCACTTGACTTGGCACATGATTTGGCGCTCGAACTGACGCAAGTTGCAGTACGATGGTCGATTTTCAGGTTTTTGATTGATAAACCGGCGTCTTGAACACAGTATAATGCCCTGAGTGAGCTAGATGGCAGATGCGGCGCATGATTCTGTCACTTGCTGCAAATTTCCCTGGAGATACCTTTTGTACGAACTCGCCCGGCACCGCCTGGAATCGGTATATAAGAATGGCAGCGATAAGCCTTTGGATGGTCGCATGGTCGGGGTTGAGAAAGAATGCCTGCGCGTGGCGGCGGATGGCACATTGTCTGAGTTGCCACACCCGTTGAGTGTCGGCAGTGCACTTACTCACCCGTCCATTACCACTGACTTTTCTGAAGCATTACTCGAATTAGTGACACCGCCGTTTACAGATCTTGGCGATACTTTAAATCACCTTTCGGATATGCAGAATTTTGTCTATGCAAATCTGCCGGATGGTGAGTTGCTTTGGGGTACCAGCATGCCGTGTGGCTTAAAGCTTGATTGCGATGTACCGATCGGTCGGTACGGCACTTCCAATATCGGTCACATGAAGCAGGTTTACCGGCGTGGTCTCGGTTTGCGTTACGGCCGCAAGATGCAGGCAATCGCTGGCGTACATTATAACTATTCGTATCCGGATAGTTTTTGGCAGTTACTGGCGGAGGTGGAAGGGCAGTCAGTCAATCAGGATTTCATCAGCAGTCAGTATTTCGCGCTGGCGCGAAATATTTTGCGGTTTGGCTGGTTAATTCCCTATTTGTTTGGTGCGTCACCTGCGGTGTGTGGAACCTTTTTCGGTATCACGCCGCCTCCTGAGGTAATGAAAAAACATGCGACTAATACTTACTACGAGCCGTATGCCACGTCACTTCGAATGGGAGATATCGGTTACCAGAATAATCGCGATGAATCGACAACGGTTAATGCAAGTTATAACAGTGTCGATGAGTACGTTGCCTTTTTGCAAAAGGCGATCACCGAACCGTCGGAGCGTTATGAAAAAATGGGCCTTTATGATGCGGATGGAGAGTATCAACAGCTCAACACCAATTTGCTGCAAATAGAAAATGAGCACTACAGCTCTATTCGACCGAAGCAAATCACAGAACCGATGGAAATGCCGTCGCTTGCGATGCAACGCCGAGGAGTCAGGTATATAGAGCTGCGATCGCTTGATGTGAATGCGTATGATCCACTTGGTATCAATGATGAGCAACTTCGATTTCTCGAATCATTTATGCTTTTCTGTATGCTTTGTGAAAGCCCGCCAATGGATGCTGCGGAGCAATTGCAGAATAAAAATAATTTAATTGCGGTGGCGCATCGTGGGCGTGATCCTGATTTACAGCTGCAACGCGGCTCTGATTCTGTATCGCTGCGGCAATGGGGATCAGAAATTCTGGATATGGTTGGAGAATTATGTGACCTGCTGGATGTTGAAGGTCAGCCAAAGGTGTATTGTAATTCCCTGACTCAGCAGTTGCACAAAATTCATGATCCGTCGCAAACACCCTCTGGCCGGATGCTTCAGGAGTTGATAGACAATGATGAAGACTTTGCCGCTTTTGGCCTTCGTCAGTCTGCCGCACACAAAGAACAAAGCGTTTCTCTGCCTGTTGAAAAGCAAAAAGAGCTGCAGCGTACAGTCGCTGAATCTATTGACAAGCAAAAGCAGATTGAGGCATCAGACAAAGTTAGTTTTGAAGAGTTTCTTAAGGACTATCATGCACAACTTCTGCAGTCGTAACCATGAGTGATTCTCGTACTGCTGTTACCGGTCTTATACTCGCGGGTGGTATGGGACGTCGTATGAACGGAGTCGATAAAGGACTGGTTGTGCTACAGCAGCAACAGATGATTGGCTGGGTGGTGGATATTTTAAAACCGAATGTCTGTGAAGTGATAATAAATGCCAATCGCAATCTGTCCGACTATGAAAAATTTGCTGCCAATGTTGTGAAGGATAGTATCGATGGGTTTCAGGGGCCACTCGCAGGATTTGAAGCAGGCATGTCTGCCGCAACTTCCGACTGGGTGTACACTTGCCCGTGTGATTCACCGAAGCAATCACCGGAACTGTTACCGCATATGTTTCAATCGGTAACAGAGGGCGATGCAGAAATTGGAGTGGCGTTCGATGGTGAGCGTACGCATCCTGTGTTTAGTCTGGTACGGACAGAGTTGTTGCAGAGTCTCAGAACCTACCTTAATTCTGGCGAAAGAAAAATTGACCGGTGGTTTGATCAACACAAGCTACTCACTGTTGATTGTAGTGAGTACGCAGCGAGTTTTATCAATATAAACACCGAAGAAGAATTGCAACGAGCCGAGCTTGAGCGCCAGTGATGCGAGCCAATGGAATGCGAGCCAAAGGAATATGAGTTGATTGAAAAACAACCTTCCTGCGATGATCCAATAGAGCCGGAACTAATGCCGGTAGCTATTGCGCTGCAGCGAATGCGGGAGCAGGTCAGCGCGGTGTCAGAGACTAAAACTGTCGCTTTGAGAGATTCTCTCGGACACGTACTGTCAACTGATCTTGTATCTCCTATTCAGGTACCCGCCTATACCAACAGTGCCATGGACGGTTATGCAATCAACAGTGCGGACTTGCCAGTTGGTGATGCCGAGACCACATTAAAAATTCTCGGGACAGCGTGGGCGGGAAAGCCGGTTGACACGATGGTGAAGCGCGGTGATGCCGTGCGAATCATGACCGGTGGCATGCTGCCCCAAGGTGCGGATACGGTTGTCATCCAGGAGCATGTGCAGGTGATCGGCCAAAGTGGCGACGAGTCTATAGTGATAGATGGAACCACAACCCCGGGTCGCAACGTCCGGCATGCTGGTGAAGACATTAACACCGGTGATGTAGTGCTGTCAGGTGGCACATTAATCCACCCGGCTGAACTCGGACTCATTGCCTCCCTTGGTATTGACACGCTTACAGTGAAGCGTCGATTGAGGGTAGCGTTTTTTAGCACAGGTGATGAGTTGCGCGCGCTCGAAACCCATGCAGGTAAAGCGCTGGGTCCCGGAGAGATTTTTGATAGCAACCGTCATACATTGTTTGCATTGTTGAGTCGTCTGGGTGTTGAGTTGATCGATCTCGGTGTTGTTGCAGATACCGAAGAGGCAACCCACGCTGCGATCCTTGAAGCGTCTGAAAAAGCTGACCTGGTTATTACGTCTGGCGGAGTATCCGCAGGGCAGGCAGATTTTGTTAGCAAATCCATTGCAAAGCTCGGTGATCTGACTTTCTGGAAGCTCGCTATGCGACCGGGTCGACCACTTGCCTGCGGTGTTGTCAATAATTGCAGGTTCTTTGGATTACCTGGCAACCCGGTTGCGGTTATGGTGACTTTTTACGAGTTTGTGCAGCCAACAATAAAAGCGATGATGGGTTGCACCGATAACGAGCAACAGCTTTTCAGTGTTAAATCAGCTGAATCGATTCGCAAGGTAGTCGGTAGAGTCGAGTATCAGCGTGGCATTGTTGAGGTTGGGGCTGATGGTACGCAGACAGTTCGTACCACCGGTAAGCAGGGTGCAGGGCGACTGAGCTCGATGTGCCTTGCGAACTGCCTGATTGTATTACCTGTTGAATGCGATGGTGTAGCTGTTGGTGATATGGTTCAGATCAGACCGTTCTATGGATTGGTATAAGTTATCGAATGTCGTCAACATTGCGGTGCCTGTTGCATCGCTCCTTCTATAACTTCACCGTTACCGGGTATGCCTGATGGTAAGCCTGCGGGTGTTCGCTGTATCCATCTCGATCAAAACAATGCCTGCGAGCTGTTTGGTCAGCCTGTGCGTCCGCAATTTTGTGTTGATTTGATGCCCGAGCCTCGAATGTGCGGTGATGATCGGGTACAGGCGATGAATTACATCGCGGATTTAGAGGAAAAAACTCGCTAAATTGTTGTTTTAAAAAGCTATATTCTCCTGGTGCCAGATTCCTGCCAGTTTCTCAGTAACTACTATACTTATTTCTATATCCGCCAAAAGTCGTGAGCAGAAGATGCTATCGGCGGCCGAATCCTGATTGCGTATCGTCTTTATAAACCTTAAAGACGCCACTGGAAGTCATTGAGATGCCTAACGCTGTGCATAAAACAAAACTCCTGATTGTTGATACTTCGCCATCAATGGCGCAGGTATTGAAAACTTTTGCAGACATGCATGACTACGATGCCGATGTGTTTTCAGATTCTGTTGAAGCATGTGTGGCTCTTTCGAACCGTTTTTCGAATTTTGCCCCGGGTGTCAGCAACGGTGGCGGCTATGATTGTGTGGTGCTAGGGTGGCCAAAGGGACAGGTCAGACTGATTGCTGATCTGCTTGGTGCGCTGGGCAGTGCGGACCATAGCGATCTGCCACTAATTGTACTGAGTGAAGAGCCGGATAAAGATGTTCAGACGCTGGCGCGACGTCGCGCTAAAACTCGTACCCTGTTGTGGCGTGATCACAATCGTATTGAAAATATTGTTGAAGGTATGGTGGTAAAGGAAGCTCATGCTGTGGCAAAACCTGCGATGGCTCAGGTGCAACCTCAGAATTACCCACTTCATACTCGTGTGCCGCAAATTCCGGAGCAGCGTTCAAAGAGCATCCTGTTGGTTGACGACACTCCGTCGGTTTGTCACGCGCTCCGAGATGTGCTGGAGAGCAACGGCTATCGTGTAACAATTGCAAATAGTGCCGCTGAGGCACGCAGTGCCGTGGCAAGAAATCAATTTGATCTTTTGTTGGTTGAATTTTTCCTGCAGGAAGAGAGCGGTGAAGATCTCTGTCGATACCTCAATTCATTGCACGCTGATATACGTCCTGTTTATGTAGTTATGACGCGCAAAATTCTCGACAGTGTGCTGCAGCGGAGCCTTGCCGTCGGCGCTATAACTTGCCTTGATAAGTCTGAATCAACCGAGATTTTATTTGCGCGCCTCGACGCCATTGCGAAAGGACTTTCACCCAGAACTGAATCATCCAACGATATACAGGCTGGTAACAGCGCTGAGCATCATGCAGTTGCAGGCGTAGGCCGCCTGATGCAAATGCCTGTAGAGCCAACTGTAGTCATTAATAGTCAGCGTACAATTGTCGGAGCCAATGCCGAGGCTGCACGTTTACTGGCAGCGGGTGATGAGAAAGCACTGCTGTCCAGAAGTTTTGAAAAAGCCATACATGGCGCGCCGGTGAAAAGATCTTCAGACCAACCTGTTAAGGCCTTGTTCCGGAATCTGGCAGGTGAGAGTTTGTCCGTTGCCTATCGCAGCCGGGATGTCAGCGCTGCCGAATATGGTTTGGCAGCTGATGTCTGCATGCTGACATTCGAATCAGTAGATGAAAGCAAAACATCGAAAGGTTTGGCAAACGTCTCTGTAACTGCACCCGGTGCCTCAGCTCAAAGAGTAGTGGAAAATATTTCGCCTGTAGTGAATGTGCCTGCATCTGAAAGTGAAATTGCACCGATCAGGTCGAAGCCGCCAGCAGCAGTTGTTATAAGTGCCAGAGACATGGAGCAGACAATAGAAAAAGCGCTGCTGTCGAGCGCAGTTGGTGTGACTACTAGCCTCTTGATGATCGACATTAAAATGGCCGCTGCGATAACTGGTGACCGGTTGAGTCTTGGAAATAGTGCACCGCTGTTAAATATGGTCAGAACAGAGCTTGGCAGGCAATACACTCGAGATAACTCAATGGCTTACATGGGTGATGGAAAGTTTGTGCTGTTGTTTGAATCAGCTAATGCCGGGCAAGCTTATGCGTTGGCAGAAAAACTGATAGCAATGGTGCCAAATCTGATCGATGGATTGTCTGATGTTGAGCTGTTGTCTCATTCAGCGTTTATGGAGTTGCCGCATCGTTCAGATATTTCAGCGCGCTATATATTAAAACACTGTGCGGCAGCATGCCTGAAAACCGAAATCGAAGGATTGGATAATCAGATCTTTGATATCAATACGAATGAGAAGTTACCTCCGAAACGTACCAGCACACCTATTAACGTTGAGACTGCAGTTGGAGTCGATGTGGTTGCTGAGAGTGCTGCAGTCCGTGACACTCGTACCGCTGCCACTTCCTAGGTATTTAAAATACCGGAGTCACATTCCCGGATAATTCGCAACATCTCGATCGGGATAGCGCGGGTAAGCCACAGTGCTAATTCTGTGGCTGTGTTTATCAAAGCGACTTAAGGCGTTCTTTCTGCGATTTGAGCTGATCAAGTGCGACTAATACTTCCTCGAGCTTTTGCTTTTCTTTTTCTACCACTTCCGCGGGTGCTTTAGCGACAAAACTCTCGTTGCCTAACTTGCCCTGAAGTCGGCCCTTTTCTTTTTCAAGTCGCGTGCTCTCGCGGCTAAGTCTTTCGTTTTCTGCAACAGGATCGATGAGACCTGCCAGCGGAATCAGTATTCGCATTTCACCAACTAATGCGGTTGCAGATTCGGGTGCTGTATCGCCCTGTGCAAGAACGTTGATCGCCTCTGTTTTTGCCAGCGCTTGTAACAGATCATGATGTCGCTGTACTTTTGCAGCATTGTCGGCAGATGCATTTTCACATAGTACTGGCAGTGCCTTGCCCGGCGCTATGTCATATTCAGCGCGTATTTTACGTATGCCCAGTATGAATGACTTGATCCACTCGACTTCGGTAACAGCTTCTGTGTCAATACGGTTCGGGTCGCAAACGGGAAATGGCTGCTGCATGATCGTATCACCGCTAATGCCGGCTTTGGGTGCAACTTTTTGCCATAGTTCCTCAGTGATATACGGCATCATCGGGTGGCTTAACCGAAGCAGTGCTTCTAAAACCCGAAGCAGTGTTCTTTGTGTGCCGAGCTTTTGTGCGTCAGTAATTTGCGTCTGCCTGTCGTTACCGGAAATCGCTCCAACAAGACCTGGCTTTGCCAGTTCCAGGTACCAGTCACAGTATTCATTCCATGCAAATTCGTAGATCTCTTT
>CAYPDN010000140.1:5828-9401 GCA_964409445.1 uncultured Granulosicoccaceae bacterium | reverse complement strand
GCCGCTTAAAGTGGGAAAGTTGGTTCTATTGTAAACCATCATTGCAAGCTGAGTTAAGGCGACATCCCTACTGACAAAGCAGATAAAACACATAACAAAGCAATCCATGAGATATGATAATCCCTCACAACTACGGTCGTTTTCGGCATTTCAAAAATCACCAACTTAATCAGCTCGATTCTAACGTTTTCCAGCATTGGCCCACAATCACTTACCAACACCAGCGTTCACGTGTCCCTATCAGAATATGCGCTTGCTAAGCTGGTGACTCATTTGAAACCAGCTTCAGGCACCAGCGTCTATCAGATTCCACACTCGTAACAGTTATTGACGATTCACACTTCAAAGCTGTTGTGACGTAATAACCAATGCTGACGTGAACAATTGTCATGACGTATTGACATACAGGTACGGTTCAGTAGAGTGTCATGACAATAAATAGAATAATAAACTCGAGTGTCTCTGTCGGCACACTTTCTCCGCTGAGAATATATTTGTTATGACCAATATGGTTTTTAAAAAGCAGCACCATCCTGACGAGATACCTGCATTCAGCAATCAGGATATCTACGAGTACATTTATGGCAAGAAACCGCCCGGCTATATAAGCAAGTTATGGATTAAGGCAAAGCGAAAGTTAGGTCGCAATGAGATCTGGACTGACAGTTCCCTATGGAACTTTGTTGGTGGCTTGTCATTGTTCCTTACTGTTATACCGTTTTTACTAATATGGGAAAGTGCTCAAACATTTCGCCAGGCCATATTTCCACTACAACTCGGTGCTGCATCATTTTTTTACCTTTATATACTTAGCAAGGGAAAACGCGATACTCATACTTTCAGGGTTTCCGGTGTTCTGGCTATTCTGCTGGCAGCACTACTCCCCATGTTGGTTTTGAATATGTACTCATCCGGGCAAACGGCGGCTCTGTTTATCCCGGCACATCTCGCAATTTGCGGTATAGCAGCTCTATTCAGATCCGACGAAAATCTCGATCCAATTTACATCTTATACAAGGCGTTTTCGTATTTGGTATTTACACTCTTCACCGGTTGGCTGAGCCTCTACGCCCTAACTAACCTGTAACGGCTAACTTGGAAAGCCCAACTTGTAGAGTGATCTACTGATTTTCAACCAACCCTACAGTCCGGCACATACAGGACGATTTTACCGAGCCATCAGATTGCGCAAGCGCTCTGTTTAGCTTTTCGGTATAAAGAGCAAGATCAGTTTTATCTTTGCGATGCCGCAAACACTCAACCAGGCCATGCAGCGCCCAAACGTTGTCGGGGTGTTGCGCGCAGCGATGTAGCTTATCGTTCAAGCCAAGATCTGTGCGATAAACATCCTCTGCTTCCTCATAGTTGCCCTGCTCTGCCAGTAAAGCCGCCAGTGCATGGCGCGGCGGATGCATCCACGCCCATGGTTCTGTGTATTCAAGCTTATCATCACGCCGCACACTTTCGCGCAGATGCTCAAATGCCAGCTCGTAGTTGCCCTGGTGATACTCAAGCTCACCATCAAGCATTTTTTCACCCACTCCCAGTGTAGTGCAGGCAGGGTTATTAAAGAACTTTCGGTTCCGAGGAATACGCGCTACTGCAGCATGGAACAAGCCGCGCTGTTGCTCCGCTGCTGCAAAGTTCTTTAATGCGGCATTGGCCACACCTTTGGCATAGTGATGCATCGCAGTGGACACACAATAAAGCTCGGTATCCTGTGGGAGCTGTGACTCTATAATTTCCTGCCACCGCCCAAAGCGCACCAAAACGTGCATCTTCATTGAGTAGTAGCCTTCCATTGTATGCAGAACCTGCGATCGACCAGACTTGCGCAGCACCTCTTCAGACAGTGTTTCACACATTTGCTCTGCGGCAACTATGGAAGGCTGGTACTGTCCAAGGAACATACAGGTGTACATCATTAAGTGCAGGTCATGACAACGTGCAGTGGTATAGAAGTTATGCGGGCCAGCGTACGCTAAGTACTTTTCATCGGCGGCAATAGATTTCTCGCTGACCTGTTTTGCTTTTGCATACTCACCACACAACACATAAACATGACCTGGCATGTGATTCAAATGGCCGGCATCCGGACATAAATCGACAAGCAGATCTGCGGAGCGCATCGCACGTTCCGGCTCGTTAGACATTTCAGTAATATGAATATGCAAGTGCAGTATTGCCGGGTGCGGTGGCGCACCAGATGCATCATTCATAGCGATAGATCGTTCAACAATCTCAAGCGCTTCATAGGTATCTGCATTGGCCGGTGGAACACCCAGGCTAACATCCCATAGCTTCCACGGAGTGCGGGTCATCATCGCTTCAGCAAACAATGCCATCACATCATGATCATCGCTATAGTCCTGATATACCTCCCGCATTGCATTGGCGTAGTCATCGTCCCACTGATTAAATTCATCCTGAGGGACCGGATGTGGCTTTTGGAACCTGCACGCCAACGCTTTCACTAAACGATTTTCGAGATCCGATGCTTTATCTGAATAACCGACGGCGGCGGTTATATGATTGTGGCAGAACCTGGTAGCAGATGCGGCCTGTTCTGCACTGAAGTCACACCACGCATAGTTGTAAAAGGGACCCGCTCCGTACGCCACGCCCCAGTGCGCCATCACGCACTCGGGGTCATACTCCAGTGCTTTCAAAAAGCACTTAACGCCCTCTTCCTGATTAAATCCATAGCACCAGTTCAGGCCTAAGTTAAACCAGTGTTGCGCGTATTCTGAAGTCGTTGAAATCTTTCTGGTATGAGAACCCAGGTTAAATTGATCACTTACTTCAGAATCGATCACTTCATTACCGGTCACTTCATTACCGGTCACTTCAGGCGTCTTTCAGCAAAGCACCCATACGACGTATCGCCATGGTATAACCGTCGATACCAAATCCGGCTACCACGCCATCGGCACGTTGCGATACGTAAGAGTGATGGCGGAAGCTCTCGCGCTTATGTATGTTTGAGATATGTACTTCCAACACCGGGCCTTCAAAAGCCTGCAAAGCGTCAAGAATGCCAATGGATGTGTGGCTGTACGCACCAGGATTAATCACAATACCCGCTGCATCTTCGCGAGCTGCGTGTATCCAGTCGATCAGCTGACCTTCATGGTTAGACTGCTGAAAGCGCGTAACCAATCCGAATTCAGATGCCAGCTGACTACAGTCTCTCTCTACGTCTTCAAGAGTCGCGTAGCCATAGATTTCAGGTTCACGCTTACCCAGTAAGTTGAGATTGGGGCCATTCAGGACCGCAATTGTCTTGCTCATTAGTTTTATGCTTTTTATAGGTTTGCCGCCCGAGTATACCCGCGAGCCGCATCAACTGAACTGTATAATTAACAAAACAACATTTAAAGACCGTGACTGATACGGAAGACATGGCCATCCGGATGGCGAATGTGCATCTCACGGACATTCCAGGGCATATCGGTTGGTGAAAATGTAATCTCTACACCTGCTCTCTGACACGCCTGATGCGCATCTTCCAGATTGTCCACCCACAGTGACATCCAGACACCATTGTCGCCGCATTCACCTTCACCGAATGTG
>CAYPDN010000140.1:1626-5728 GCA_964409445.1 uncultured Granulosicoccaceae bacterium | reverse complement strand
CCTTCACCGAATGTGGAATCGTTAGATCCCTTGCCTCGCCCGCCCTGACCATCCTGACAAAGAAATATCTCCGCGTCTCCATTACAGACAGAACCAAATCCGACAGGCTCTCCCCATTCGAACCCAATTTTCCAGCCCAGAGACTCAAACCACTTAAAACTCGCAACTATGTCCGAGACATTGAGAATTGGTGTAATCGAACTGACTTTCATAAGCTTCAGGACTCAGGTTCAATTTATTGCTGACTAGCCTGTACCGGTTTAATCTCTGCCGACAAAAAGAATGTACCCAGCGCCAGTGGTGCAAGTGTTAACAACGCGATCCGCAAACCAAACAACTCCGACAGGAACCCGATAACAGGAGGCGCTACAAGAAACGCTGAGAATGAAATCATAGTGACCGCTGCAACGTTATCTGCAGCGGTTCTGCCTGGACGGCCCGCGGCTGCAGTGACAGCCAGCGGATAGACAATGGCGACTCCCATACCGCTCAGTGCCGCTCCGGCAAAAGCCACCATTGTGTTTGGCGCCAAAGAGAACAATGCAATTCCCGCAGCCGCTGCCAGACCTGAAACCTGAACAATCAATTGTTCCGAAAACCGGTCTCTGATGTTATCTCCCCACAATCTTACTGCCGCCATCACAATAGAAAAAAATGAATAGGTAATACTGATCAACAATGGAGAAGCGTCGAGGATTGATCGCATAAAGACTGCAGACCAGTCAATAAATGCACCTTCGACCAACATAATTCCGATTGGCAATATACATAACAATACAATTGCTTTGGACGGCAGGCGGATAATCGATCCACTCTTTTCCTGTTGAACCGGCTCACTAACAATCTGCGGCAATTGAGATGACACATAGACCCCCGCGAACGCCAATAGCGGCATCACAATAATAAAGTGAATTTCCACACCCACACCAAACTGCGCCACTATCCCGCCAAGCACTGCTCCTGCCATTGATCCCAGGCTCCAGAATCCATGACAGCGAGACATTATCTTTTTACCGTAGTGTCGCTCTATCCTGTCGGCTTCAGTATTCATTGCGACTTCTACCAGCCCGATAGTCAGACCACTGATAAACAGAAAGCTCGCAAAAGCCCACTGCACAGTTGCCAGTGCCGGAAAAATAAATGACAGAGCCCACAGTGGCAGAAATACCTGGCAGGCACGCCGTAATCCACCGAGGCGCTCAATAATCTTTGCCGCGACAAACAGACCAATTAAAGTACCCAGCGGCATCGCAAGCAAGCTGAGCCCGAGCTCACCGTCGCTTAATCCAAGCTTTTCTTTGATATCCGGAATTCGTGGAATCCAGGTACCAAGCACACCGGATTCAACAAAAAAGACACCGAAGATTGCGTAAGTATATTTTCGAGATGACATAAGCGCGGATGGTGCTTGAAACCGAGTTAAATAACAACTGATTCCCCCCGGAGATTTCAATGTACAATCGCGACAAAGCCTAACAACAAAAGCCCATGGCCGACGTCTATATCGACAACACCGTAAAAGCGCTACTGCAACTACATCAGCAGACGCTACGTCTTGACAAAAGCACTATCAGCCCGGCAGATTTTATGGGCCTTCAGGCACTGTCGATTATTGAGGCACACAAGGCGGGTAATGAAGCCGTTTGTTTTCATCTGCGTTGCTGGTGCAAACCGTTAATCGGAAAATCAATAGAAGAAGTTATGCACGGTGAACTAACTGTTGCAATGGCACAGCAAACTATAGCCAGCGAGCACGGCTATGAAGACTGGGGTGCAGTTCAGCAACAGGGCGATGTAGAATTTGATCTGCAATTCGAAAACTGCATAGACACAATGCTGGCCGGTGATCTCAACACACTTAGCAATACACTGGCAAAAACACCGGAACTCGCCCGGCAACAATCACAATACGGTCACCGTGCAACCCTGCTCCATTATCTCGGTGCCAATGGCGTTGAATCCTACCGACAGGTAACACCGTTTAACGCAGTGCATCTGGCCGAGTGTCTTATTGAGGCCGGCGCTGATGTTAATGCAACAGCAAATATTTACGGTGGCAGCAAAACGTTGGGATTACTTACAACAAGCGCCCATCCGGCAAATGCAGGTGTAACGGAAGCAGTTGCTGCAGTGCTTGAAAAAGCAGGTGCCATCTAGCACTTTTTGTTATTACAACAATGAGCTCCTCTCACAATTACGACATAATTTTTTAAGACCAACTAATGGCAATTGAAATTTGGGCAGCATTTGCTCTGGCGTCCTGCGTACTACTGATTATACCGGGACCGACGATTTTAACCGTAATCAGCTACTCTGTTGCACATGGCAGTCGTGCCAACATTCCATTGGTTCTTGCTGTAGCACTTGGTGATACTACAGCGCTTGCATTATCACTGTTAGGGCTGGGTGCCGTGCTCGCAACTTCCGCATGGTTGTTTACTCTGGTGAAGTGGGCCGGCGGGCTGTATCTGATCTATCTTGGCGTTAAATTATTTATATCGGGCGCTACACCACCAACAGTGAAAAACGCCGGAGATCTTGAATCCAGATGGAAACTGTTTGGAAACACCTGGCTGGTCACAGCTTTAAATCCAAAGGGAATAATATTCTTTGTCGCTTTCCTTCCACAGTTTATTGATACATCACTTCCTGCAGCACCACAGCTCTGGATTCTTTCCATAACGTTTGTTTTGTTAGCAACATTCAATGCTGCACTGTATGCAATATTTGCCGCTAGCGCACGCAGACTTTTACTATCCGGAAAAGCACAGCGAAGATTCAATATTGGCGGTGGGAGTTTATTGACAATTGCTGGTGTCTGGGCACTGACTGCGAAACAGCCAGCGTAAAACAGCTACACAGCAGGCTGGTAAATCAGCTCGGAAAATTCACTTAGACTACTACCTTCACCAAAAGATAATACATGCGCCTTAAGTGCTGCTGCCCTCTCTTCTGTTAAAGGCTTGCCCGCAAACCGCATAAACTTTTGCTCTAATACCTCTGCAGTAAACGGCATCTCGGGGTCACCCGCCGCTTGTATCGTGCCGCTTTCTAAAACGCTTCCATCGTTAAGCTCAATTACCACATGACTTTTTCGGAGTTCCGGAAAACACTCGTTATACTCAGCAACTTCGGTGAGTTTGGTCAAATCACTAATACGCAGGACAGAATCATCTTTCAAACCCGGCCCATCGATATGCTCAATCGCAACATCATTGTGGACAATTGCAGCAGCAGTCGGGAACGGTAAGCTGTACTGGGCCTGCTCGGTAGTAGCGGGAGCTGATACCGCCAGGCGCTTTGACTCATGGAAAGTACCAATCTCCACCCTTTTGACTTCATCGGGTTTGAAGTTTCGCTTTTCTTTTATCGCAATAACACCCGCTATTGCGGGTTGCGCCCAGCGACAAACCGGATACGCTTTTACATACTGCTCACACACCATCCAGCGCGAACCAAGATCAGACCAGATATCTTTAACATCATCGCTCTCGATAGTAAGCGCCGGCGCACCGGTAAAACCATCCTGTGCTAACAACGCCGCAGAACAACCAGCCATAGACCCATAGCCTGAACCATCTTTTAGCATTGTCGGGTGATCGATACAGCGCATCATTTGACTGCGGGGTCCGTGATACTCAGCAATACCCACAGCTTCTCGAGTCTGCTGCATAGTTAGCCCAAGACTGCGTGAACCTAACGCCGCTGCAGCAAGTGCTATCCATGCGCCGGAAGTATGGTAATCACAGGCTGTGGCATGGAGTGCGAGTCCTGCTCTGGTACCGATTTCGTAACCGACTAATATTTTAGTGAGTAACTCTGTTTCAGTAGTTAAAGGATCCGCTTCAGAAAATGCCAGTGCCGCAGGCAACGTACCGCAACCGACATGGCCTTTAGTGGGTTTGGATCCATCATGTGCATCGACTGAATCGATCAGCATACCACCGGCGAGGGCCGCACCCGGTATGCTGCAGCGTCTGCCATCAAACAGGATTCTGCTACCAGGGCCGGACTGACTAAAACCAAAGTGGTTAACCGCGTGGTCGCGAATAATCTTCGAGAGTTCAGTGGCAGTACCACTGGCCGCAACACCAAGTAAATC
>CAYPDN010000140.1:0-1526 GCA_964409445.1 uncultured Granulosicoccaceae bacterium | reverse complement strand
TGAGAATCGCCTCGGTCTGTTCGAAATTCATGTCGCCCGCGTCTGCATCTCGAACATCTTTTACATATTGAAACTCACCACCACCAACAGGCTTTTGAATTAGCAGTGTTATTGCGAATGACGAGTTATCGAAGTGCCAGCCAAGCTCCTGCCCTTCGGATGCGTAGTGCATGTTAATTGACGAAAGCTGATCCGCGTATTCATATAAGCCGCGCTCTTCCAGCACTTCACACAAAAAGCCTTTGAAAGACTCAGTCCCGTAAAGCCTGTGCAGTAATGACTCGGACGGAATCTGATCTGTGGTAACACAACCTTTGGTCGAGTCCACCAGTCGATTCCTGCAATGTGCCTCCGGGTAATCTTCATCAGACGGGGCAAGATATACATTGTGGCTGCTTTGCGTGTAGTACGCGTCTTGCTGTATCGCTTTTCCTTCGACCTTAATTTGCTCTACCGCTGCAGTTCTGACAAAGCCAGGTAGCACAAGAACACCTTCCTCAGACAATGTCTGACGGCATTGCCTGCCAAAAAGCTGATCGTCTATCGGGTAGACATCGAGATCGAGTATTTCAGATAAATCAGTTTTCATAGGCGTGTTGTAAAAATAAAGGTGGACCACTGAGGTGAGTCAGCCACACAACTGGTGATTTAATTCCCACTCACTCAGCACCGTATCACAACCATCGCATAGCTGGCAGCACCCGCATCATAAGCCTATCATTCCTGTCTCTGATGCTATATCGCCTCACAGGTCATATTGCGAAAATCCGCCACGGCTGTATGACTCAACGAGCAACGTGTATGTCGAGATTACGATAGTTCCCAGCGTCAGCGATCTGGTGCGAAATAAGGCACGTGGCGTCCAAATGGCAACCGGACTGAGATTGTTATCTGGCTTCCGAAGCACACCGACCCCGTGCAGTTACGCAAATACTCGATAAAATGATCTGGCGCGTTGCGATAATGTCTGCGTGTGTTTATCCTCATGAACCACGCAATAATGCATCTTGCAAAATTCCTGTCAGGAGGAAAGATCAATATGAAATTTCAACTTTTAAAGGCAACCCTTCTGCTGGGTTCCGTTGGCTTTGCCGGTGGCGCCTACGCCGATGTATGTGACACCCCATCGACGCTTGGTGACCTCGGTAAGTTCGACGGCGAAGTGATTACCATCATGGGTTCGATGGAAGGCAAGGACGAAGAAATGCTGACCGGCACCGTCAGCTGCTTTGAAAAAGCAACGGGCGCAGTTGTGAAGTACTCTGGTTCACGTGACTTTGCAGCACTGATCGTTGCCGATCTGCGTTCCAACAACGCACCTAACATCGCGATTTTCCCACAGCCGGGTCTCGCGGCTGACATGGCTGAAGAAGGCCACTTAACACCTATCGGTCAGGAGTCTGCTGACTGGATGGCAGAAAACTATGGTGCAGGCCCGTCGTGGGTGGCACTCGGTACTTACGCAGATAAGGACGGCAAAGAAGACTTCTACGGCTTTCCGTTCAAAATGGATCTGAAGTCTCTGG
>CAYPDN010000139.1:0-9403 GCA_964409445.1 uncultured Granulosicoccaceae bacterium | reverse complement strand
AGTTTAGACATATCTACCAATTTGAACAGGCGGGTTCTCTGGCGAACTTCGTAGAAATCTACGTTAAGTCATTGTTGGCTGACGGGTACGAAAACAGTGAATTTGAACGAGATGCCAGATCGTTTGAGTCGTTCAGTGAAACTACAAGCGACTAACCTGCATTATTCACAAGGCGACCGACAAATTTAAACATTTAGCTGCTTTTATAGAGTTTAATGGCGAATTAACTTGTATCTAAAAATGACAGACTGTCACTCGACACCAGAGACAAATGTCGTGTCACATCTCGCTCAATCCCCCTCGTCACGTGGCGAGCCACGTTCCTCGCGCGATCGAACGACCTGTTTAGCGACATTTACTCTGGATGCCCCTAATTATGAACAAATGGCTCATGAATAATGCAGGCTAAGGTTCCTGTTCTGGCGGGTTTTCGACCGCTAAATAATCTTCAGCACTAATTTTAACCAGTGCCTGAATGCCAAGTTGTTTACGGGTATCAGCAGGTAGCTCGTCGATCGCCGCACTAATGGCATCGTACATTGTAGATGCGTCATTCTGCATGGAAGTAATATACGGTAGCCCGGGTGTCGGGTTAGTCCAGTCTAAAACTGCCAGTTTATCTGTATGACTGTCATATCTTTTTATCAGTCTCCAGGTCATGCCATCTATGGCAGCGATATCTGCGCACCCCTCTGCTATTGCAATGGTGGATTCCCGATGGCCGCCGGTTGCAACACGGTTTTGAAACCAGAATCCTTCAGGTTTGCAGATCAAATACGCAGACCCGTAGCCAGACTGAGAATCATCGGAGTTGTAGGCAAAGACAGAGTCTTTAAATTCTTTAAGTGTTTTATTGCCATCTTCGCGCCTTACAATAATCGCACTCCGGTAGTAGCCGGCAGGAGCGCCATCAAGTTGGAAGTCTGGTGTGCCTATTATTTGAACTTTGCCGTGTAGCGTGTTGCGGTAAGGCATGCCACAGGTTTGGCTTAGCAACAGGCTTGGGTCTTTCCACGTGGCATAAAGTTCTTCAGGCTCATGAATATTTTCGGAGCCGGCTATGCCTTTTGCGCTTAAGTGTTTGCGAATTAGAGACCAGTAGATATTGTGCGCATCGGTCAATTCCGGTCTTGCGTACATTGGGAAGCTGACAGTCATAGAAATTAGGTAGTGAGAGTGAGCGGTGTGAAATGCTGTGAGCCGAATCGAACCGGTGCGGTGTTTGGGCCGAGTAAAACCAGTTTGTGGGATGCTAGTGTATCAGGGCATTTCTTACCAAAAAACTCAATCTCGGAATTCAGCTTGTGCGAAACGCATTTTTAACCGTTTTGTGAACTAATTGAATTGGCAAAAGCGTACCGCATAAGCTGCTGTTTATTGCCATTGAACGTGTGCAACCAATAGCTCGACTGCCTATCATTTTTGCAGGAAACAGCACTCAGAATAGCGTAACGATTTATCGTCGTCGTGACTTACCCACCAGCTTTATATGGCAATTTGTAGCAGAATCCGCGGTCGATAATTCCAGGGTCCTCTGTTGCTTATGATTACCACAAAGAATTTGTTGTCTACCCTCACAGCTTTATCCACACTGACGTTTTCCGGCATCGCAAGCTCGCAGTCGTGGACTACATTGTCAGATATTAAAAATCCTCGCTTTGAATCAACGGCGGTGCAATATCGCGATGATATTTATGTATTTAACGGTTTTGGTCCTGGAATAAAAGTCGAATCAACGGTCGAAAAATTTGATGCTGGTACTAAAAAGTGGAGCGTGATCGGCAATACATCAGCCTCAGCTGGTACGGGTGTTACACATAACGGTGTGATCCGATCTGGAAGCGAAGTTTGGATCATTGGTGGTCGTGTTGGAAATCATCCAGGTGCGGTGACATCCAAAGTTTGGAAATACAATCTTGCTACAGAGAAATGGTCCGCAGGTCCAGGCCTTCCTGTTCCTGGTGCCGCAGGTGGTGCAGCATTGGTTAACAATAAAATTCACTGGTTTGGCGGACTTGACAGTAAAGCTCAGTGTGATGTTGCCAATCATTTTGTTTATGATCTTGGAAAGCCGGCAGCAGGCTGGAAAAATATTACCAGCGCAGCCCCGATGCCCAGTCCTCGCAACCACTTTGCAACAGTGGTGCACAATAATTTGATCTATGCCATTGGTGGCCAGTTTACTCATGACGGCTGTGGTGCCGGAACGCCTGATACCAATCTGGTTCATGTGTTTAATCCAGCAACAAACAGCTGGACGCAAAAAGCCAGTCTGCCAGCTATCCAGTCACATATAGAGCCATCTTCATTTTTGTATCAAAATGCTATCTATGTGGTCGGTGGCGCGACATCGGGTAATAAAGTCTATCGCTATGATCCTGCTAAAAATGACTGGGATACTGTAGCCACGTTACCACAAAGGCTGCTCGCACCAGTGGCACGTGTTGTCGACGGAAAATTAGTAGTGAGCACCGGTGGTGCACCGAGTATTATTCCAAGTAAAAAGACCTACGTGACAGATATGGCTCCATTGCTGCTGTCGGGTGGGGGCAGTACCAATAATTCCGGTAGTAGCAACACTACAAATAATAATGCAAATAGCAACAACAACGCTAATGTGGCAGACAGCAATACAGACACTACAACTACTGTTACCAGCAATAATGAAACGGGCAATGTAACGCAAGCGACGACAGAGATCTTTAGTTCAACCATCGATAGCAACGCCGGCCTTGTTGTTCTGGAATCCGAGTTCCATGACACCACAACCAGCACCAATACGCATCAGTGGGTGTCCAGCAACCTTGTGGATGCCAGTAATGTTGCCGCCATGGTAACTACACCTGATAACAATGCGTTGAAGAAAAATTCTGATGATAGCCCTTCAATGGGATACTTCGCATACTTTGATCGTGCAGGCACATGGTATTTATGGGTTCGCGGCTGGGGAGACACTGTCAATAATGAAGGAGGAAGTGATAGTGTGCATGCGGGACTAAACGGTACATTGTCGGCGAGCGCTGACAAGATAGACAATTTTCCATCAGGCTGGAACTGGTCAGCAAGCACTCGGGACAAGGTAAGAGCCACTATAGAGATTCCGAGTGCAGGCATACACACAGTTAACCTGTGGATGCGGGAAGATGGACTGGCAGTTGATAAAATACTATTAACTACAGACCCCCGATATAAACCTGAGGATGTTGGCCCTGCACATACCGATGGTACAACATCAGCGGAAGAGACAGTAAATACTGCAATATCTGTAGTGAATGCACCGGAAGAATCGTCTTTCTGTGTGGACACCGGGCTTCCTGGAGATGGATGGGGCTGGAATGGCACATCAAGCTGCAGAGTTACTTCCACCGCTACACAGTCGTTATGTTATGACTTCGACGGTGACGGGTGGGGTTGGGACGGCACCATGAGTTGTCGGCCGTAAGTTGAATATGTTTTAACGATTACAACCAGTTAGCAGGGGTCGCTTTGGGCTCCTGCGCGCTTTTTGACCAACTATCTGGTCACGTAGTTACCGTTTTCGCACCATGTATATGTGCCTGCCAGAAAATACTATCGAACAGACTGCGTTGTTTTCAACTGACTCCGATCTCTGTTCAGGAACTTACAGTCAGGGTTGCAGTCACAGAGACAACCTCCAGCTTTCCCTATGGTTGATTTCTCATGGGGTGTTTCCTTCTGACCCCGGCCAGACGCAACCCGGAACAATCAAACCTGGCGTCCGGTTCCGTGGCAATAAAAACTAAGGTTTACAGTGCGAGCTAAGCGCAATAAATGTTCTCTGAGAGGTGCTGGTAATTTTGACCACCATGAACGATGACAAGCAGAAGCTGGTTGATGAAATCGCCAATGTGGAACTGCCCGCACTTTGGCGCTTTGCGCTGCAGCTTACCCGTGACAAGCACGACGCTGAAGACCTGGTGCAGCGTACTTGTGTTCGCGCCATGGAACAGAGTGATCAATACAACGACAGCGGGAAACTAAAAAGCTGGCTGTTCCGAATCGCACACAATATCTGGAAAAACGAACTGCGATCAAGAGCTGTTAGGCAACGAGGTGATTTGCAGGCTGTTAATCCAGAGGGGCTCGAGGCCAGCCAGCTCGGTCACGACAACTCCACTCCGGAGACACGCCTCGAATTACAACAGGTTGTCAATGCCGTTGAGGCTTTGCCGGAGGGACAGAGGCTGGTGACACAGCTGGTGTGCGTTAGCGGCTTCAGCTATGCGGAAACTGCCTCGATACTGGATATAGCCGTTGGTACTGTTATGAGTCGTCTCGCGAGAGCACGCGTCGCGATCGGCGAACAGTTCATCAATGATGAGCCTGTGAAGCAACAGGAAAAATTACCTCCCTTTCAAGCGATGCCCTCTAATACGGTGCGTCAGCAATGAGAGTTGAAATTGAAGATGTGCGCGCGTGGGTGGATAACGAACTGGACGAGCCTCGAGCGGGGCAGGTCCGCGATGCAGTGCTGTTTGACAAAAGCCTGAAGCGAGACGCAGACAAGTTGCGAGCTTCGCAGTTGCCCTACCGCGAAGCCTATGAGCAGGTGTCGGTCCCTGAAGTCCCAGAGAGTCTGCGACGTAAGATACAGGCATTGCAGGACCCGTCAATGCAAAACACTCCAATCCAAAATACATCAGATAAGAATCCGGGTATTCAACATCTGCCGAGGGAAGCGGCAAATAACAGCTCGTTTAAATTTGTCGGCCTTGCGGCCAGTGTTTTGTTAGCTGCGGTGGTCGGTTACCTGGCGGGTACGAATACATCTGACGAAGCACCCGATACCACTGCATCAATCGAGACATCGCGAGAATCGGATAACTTTGCACAAACCGTTGCTGCCTATCAGCAGTTCTACGTACGCGAAACACTTAAAGGAACGGTACCTCCTGATCCCGCCAAAGTTACAGAACGACTGGCAGATCAAACCGGCATGCAGGTAGTAATTCCGGAGCTTGAGGGCTATGAATTCATGCGAGCACAACGCCTGTCGGTTGATGGTGAGCTGCTATTGCAGCTTGTATACCTGGGTGCTGAAGGCGGGCCACTGGCACTGTGTTACATGGCTGCGTTGAACAATGATGCAGAAGGGCAAAGGAACGGAACAACTACCTTGCAAAATCATCATGGCTTAAATACCGCAGAATGGCGACACCAGGGACATCGTTTTGTGATTGTGTCGGATGCCTCTGAAAAGAAGTTAGATGAGCTTTCAAGGGCAACGCGGCGTCAGTGGAATAGTTAACTTCAAAAAGTAGCTATGTATAGAGTGCTCGGTTTTTCTACTCGAGCCTCAAATTAGAAACCTGACACTTTTGTCTTTATGTCATATAAGTGACAACCGAGCCCGGCCAGGGCCGGCATTTCACACATCCGCCGAACCAATGGCCCCTCGTGACAAAGCCTTTCGCAAATTTTCGAGAAGTATTGGAATAATTACCGTTTTCAGGTTGTTGTGTATAGTAAGCGGCGTCAATGCGCCTGCGATTAGCACAACACGGAAAGTCGTAAAATGAAATTAAACAATCTAATTTCGACTGCCTGCGCAAATGGTTCTAGCTGGAAGGGTGGGCTGCAAGTTAAAGGTCGCTGTTGGGTCTATGAACGTTGAACTTGCAGAAATTCGCGCCTGGGTAGATGGTGAGCTGGACGAGCCTCGAGCGAGTGTAGTCGGCAATGCCGTATTGACTGATGAAACCGTAAGGCACACTGCAGCTAAGTTGCGTGCGTCACTATTGCCCTACCGACAAGCTTACCAGCAGATGCAAGCACCTGCGCTGCCCTCAAGCCTGCGCGCCAGGGTGATAAAGGTCATGTGGGAGCAAGATGATTAATGCAGCAATCAAGTACGGGCTAAGTCTGTTTAGCGAATTATCTATTTAACTAAGTGATCGTAGGAGAACAAAAAATTAGTTTTACTAAGGGGTGCATGGCAAGCCACACATGCGTTGAGATTTTTATTTGCCGATCTGCCGTCGTTGTTAAATGCCGCGTACTCCCAGTTTCCGTTGCGTATGGATTCCGGATACTGTGCTCCCCATCCTTGTTCTCTCTGCATGACGGCAATTAATACCAGTTTGTCTCTGATTCTACGGCCAAGTGAAGAGGTAATTACCCCACCTTCGCTATCCCGTCTGGCTTTAAAAATTTCCGCCACCAGTATTGAGCCGAACGGCAACTTGCCATCTTCTCCTGGCCCTTGCATTGCGATGTCGTTTGCGAACAATCGAATGATTTCATCGGGATTTTGCACTCGATCAAGGCTTAAGTAATTGGTATATGTCTGGCGATAATTTTCGGGAAATAAAATCCTCTGCTCTTGTCCCGCAACGGTTGAAGAAATCACCAGGGCTACCGTACCGATAAGCATCAAAAGCCTGTACATCTGGTTTTCCATATTCATGAGGTGACCGCCATTTTAGTAAAGTGTGGGGTCTGGTACCGTATTGGTGTTGTCTTTGTGACTACTACCGGTGCATTAACTTCTACCCAACAGCACCATCGTAACATCGCGAAAATCAAATACCAGCGATATCGCAATTGTAGTGATAAGCAACACCAGCCAAATGCCGTAGTGTGTCTTCCAGCTAAAGTCTGTTCTTGAAATATCAACCCGGTAGAGAATCCAGAGTGTCGGGTTGAAACGGAAGATCGGACGCAAGCCGAGTGATAAAGAACAGCAGTAAAAGAGTTTAGCTAAGTCAAGCCGGTAAGCGGCTTGACTTAGGTGCAATTACAACGTGTTTGGCAGACAGTTCTCGTCTTAACCTTACGCTTTCAAAGGATTAAGCTACTCGTCGATTTCGCTAACAATCTCTGAGAAATCAGTCTGATGATCAAAGATCAGTTCTACACGACGGTTTTGCTGCCTGCCAGATGCAATAGTGTTGCTTGCAATTGGCATGTTTTCGCCAAATCCTGCAGCCTGGATACGTGATATATCAATGCCCAGAGAAACCAGCGCGGCTCTGACAGAGTAGGCTCGCTCCACTGACAGATCGTAGTTGAAGTCTTCGTCTCCGGTGTCGTCAGTGTGGCCTTCAATGGTCAGGCGTCGTTCGGGGTAGCTTCTGAGGAAGCTGGCAACACGCTCTATGTTGTGCCTGGCACCCGACTTCAAACTGGATTCACCAGTATCAAACAGCACGTCACCAAGGGTTAGAACCATACCGCGGTCAGTATCTTTGGCTTGAAGCTCCTTTAACTGTGCCAGCTCTTTAAGTTGCGCGGCGAGTTGTGCCTCACGGTCAGCGACTTCTTTTTGCAGCGACTCGGCACGATTCTGTGCCAACTGAGCTTCAGCAGCACGCAGGCCTAACTGAATTCTGGTACGTTCCACTTTACCGTCATCAATCAATGCCTGATAGCGCAGCCTTTCAGATCGTTGTTCTGCTATCAACGCGTATTGCTCGGCAAGGTACGCGCGATGATTGATGGTTTTCTTTCCTCTCTTATCCTTCCATGCTTTGTTGGCAATATCGAGCCTTTGCTTGGCGACATTTAAGTCTTCAGTTGAATACTCCCCCTGCAGAGTTTCATCACTTACACGTTCGTAGGTGGCACGTGCCGAGTCGAGTGCTGCATTGGGTTTCTTGCCTGCGCAACCAGTAATAACTGCGATAGACAATCCTGTGGCAATAGCCACAGCTAATTTGGTGTTCTTGATCATTGTATTAAGTCTCCATAACTTAAGAAATTCGATTGCTGCTAACGTTGACTGTTAATTCTGAGCGCGAGCGATTTCCTGTTTGGCGAGATCAATGCTCTGTTGTAGTTCTTCGTATGCTATTTGCGATTTTTCTGCCTCGGCTTTTGCTTCTGCCAACTCAGCATCAACCATCGCTTCAGCTAAAAGCTGTTTCGCCTTATCGTGCTTCTTTTTACGCATCAGCGCTTTTGCCTGCTCAACCTTTTGTTGTGCACTACGAAGAGCTTTGGGCGCTAGACTTGATGCGCCAGCTGACTCAGCACTCCTGATCGAAGCATCTGTCAGTGATAGTTCTTGTTTCGGAGCGGGCCCGTTTGAGCAGGCTGCGAACTGTGTAACAGCTAGCATTAATGCTGTTGTTTTTGCGATAGTTAGAATGTCCATTATTCCTCCGGTTAGAAATTTTCATCGGATCTTTGTGGCTGGTGCCACGTTCCAGTACATCGGCTCGGAGAGGACGAATTTGATAGTAATAAGGGGTTTGTGTAAGTTCTGTAATTATTGGAACAGTAGGTAGGTACAGTAAATTCTGTAAGACATTAATCAACGTAGCGAAATAAAAATCACAACGGCCTGACGAAAATGACGGTGATTGAAACCGATAGATTAACTCTACGAAAACCCGTAGCGCAGGATGTACAGGCATTGACTGAGTTTTACAGGTCTGAACGTTCAGCCATGTCTGGTGGCAATGTATCCCACTCTGAAGCTGTAATTCGAGCCTATTCAGTGTTAGGGCACTGGGTCCATCGTGGTTATGGGCTTTTTACAATTACTCGCAAAGAGGAGGATGTGGCTATCGGTATGGCAGGGCCATATTTTCCGCAGGGCAGGCCCGAAACGGAAATTGGCTGGTTATTGTTTGATGGTGCTGAAGGTAGAGGTTACGCCACGGAGGCAGCGATCGCATCGATCCGCTTTGCCAAAAAATCCCTGCATTGGTCTGAAATTGTTCACTACATTCAAATAGAGAACTATCGCTCGATTGCAGTGGCAGAACGTTTGGGGTCCATCCTCGACGCAGATGCCCGGCAACCTAAACCGGAGTTACCGTGTCTGGTATACAGACATCCGAACACTTGAACGGCTTGCTTGATAGTTCGATCTCTGACAGGCGTACAAAAGCTCGAACACGGAAAGAGTAGTATCTGTTTACTTTGATAAGATAGCGATGCTACTTAACCGACAACTGGATTCTATGTATGTACGAAATTGACAACGAAACAGAATCACTGATTCGAAGCACGGAGTTTAGTATAAAGAGAAGAGGGGCACTTACACTTAAATTTCTTTTGCATGAGACAATCGCCCCGGTAGTTGATGATAAATATGTTGCTGTTCCTGCACCGCTACCGGAAGTGACCGAGCCTAAAGCGAAATACGTGATTCGGGGAAACAACGAGATAGATGTTGTGAATAAATTTATAGCTGTGACGCGTGGCGTAAAGAGATTCCACAATTTGTTCGAAGACGCCAACCAAAGTCCAGGGGAATAGATAAACTGTTACATCAGCCACTCTTTTATTATGGTGGCGGTCGTTAGGAATGTGTGCAGGCTACTTGTGGCAAAGCCTTGCTGAGGTGAGAAGTTTGAGCCCGCTGCAAGCCTGTGATTTGAGTGGTGCCCGGGGCCGGAATCGAACCGGCACGGTATTTCTACCGAGGGATTTT
>CAYPDN010000138.1:0-9408 GCA_964409445.1 uncultured Granulosicoccaceae bacterium | reverse complement strand
GCAGCACAGGGATGTGCGGTTTGCGCGTGCCTGTTGATGACATGATTTTTGAAATTGGCGCAGCCAACCCGCAGGGCAGATTTAGTGTGCGAACGGCGTTTTTCGTTAGTTTTTGCGCCGTTTCAAAAAGTGACTCGTTGTGCCAGGGACTGGCATCGAAAAACGGCATGGATGCCAAGACATAACGATCAATAAAGAGTACTCGTAAAGCCAACACGTCGGCCCAATACGACAACACCAGACCAAAAGGAAAAGACTAAGCCGTCGCCCCCAGCGCCAAAGCCCTCTCCCTCGAAGCCGAGAGCGCATCAGCATTATTAATGTCCAACCCATCAGCTTCAGGCCAGCCCTGACAGTGCCGCTCCACAAGTGCAGCTAACATATCAATATGAACCGTTTGATCATTGAGTGCAGGTATATAGCTGAACTGCTCACCACCCGCCTCTAAAAAGTACTCTTTATTTTCCTCATCTATCTCTTCAATAGTTTCAAGACAGTCCGCTGAAAAACCAGGACACATCACCTGAATATTTTTAATGCCTTTTGCGGGTAGTGATTTCAGGGTTTCATCGCAATAAGGTTGCAGCCATGGTTCGCGTCCGAAGCGTGATTGAAACACTACCTGAAAATCTTTATCGGTCAGTTGTAGTCGGTCTGCCAGTAGTCTTGATGTCGCCTGACACTGACAAAAATACGGATCACCCGCAGTGCGGTATCTTTGTGGTATGCCGTGGTAAGACATAATCAGTTGCTGTGGTTTGCCATGATGCTGCCAGTGTTGCTCGACGGATACTGCCAGTGCATCTATGTAGTTGTGATCGTCAAAGAATTGATTAATGAAACGGCATTCCGGCAACCATCTTAGTTTGCTCAGCTGGGCTGCGACTTCATCGAACACTGATGCCACCGTTGAGCCTGAGTATTGTGGATACATCGGTAGCACTATAAGTCTTCTCACATTGGCTCGACGCAGCTCGGTAAGCGCGTCTGCAACAGACGGGTTGCCGTAGCGCATGGCGAGCACTACTTTTGCGTTGAGGCCGGTGGCAAGTTTATCGGCTAGGGCTGCTGATTGTTTTTTACTGATACTTAAAAGTGGAGATCCTTCCTGTTCATCCCAGACAGACTCATAAGCTTCTGCAGTTTTTGGCGGGCGGGTTCTTAAGATCACGCCGTTTAAAATTAACCACCACAGTGCTCTGGGAACCTCGACAATTCTTGGGTCGCTAAGAAATTGTTTTAGGTATCTGCGAACGTCTTTTACTTCGGTTGAATCCGGTGTGCCTAAGTTGACCATCAGAACGCCCAGTCGTGAGGGACTGCCGTGTTGATAATCTGCATCGCCAAGATATTTCATCTTGCTCCTGTTTAAATTTGGGTATGTTTATAGGGTTAATTTTCGAGATGAGCGATAGTGTACTGCAACGCGAAACGGGCAAATTAAGAGAAGTTGTATTTTCTGCAATTGCCGGATGTCTTCTGCCGGGAGTGTGCATCCGTAGTCGGTATATTGACGCCTCTTTGACTTACAGCTTTGGCTCATTTTCCTGATTCGGATGAATTTACCGATGGCGATGGAGGAATAACTGCAGAAACAGGTGTTAATGACCGACCCTTGCAGGTCCGATGTGTTGCATTTTTAAATCACTCGGGTGGCTGTATCAGCGACTTATTCACATTCCAGATTCGCTGGGGTTGGGGTATCTGAACTTTGGAATTAAATCAATACCTTTTCTAAAAAAAATGCATAAGTGATTGTAAAGAAAGAAACTATTTGCAGTCTCAAGACAGGTCAGAAATTCGCGTATCATTGGTCGGCGTAAATCCAAAGGCGGCTTGATTTTATCTTTTCCACAGAGTTATCCACAGACTTTTCCCCTCCATGCAAGAATCCAGTGGCATGCTGCTGACCGAAAGTTCCAATGACGTCGAGCTGAAGACAGTAAAGGTCGCGGTAGGCGTTCCGCTGTCGAGAAGTTTTGATTACTTACCTGCAGGTGATCTTGAACGCTATAAACCTGGTTCCCGGGTGGTGGTGCCATTCGGCAGATCGACACGTGTTGGGGTGGTTATCGGTACCGGCGTCTCTGAACTGGAGAAGTCAAAGTTAAAAGCAATAAACGAATTACTCGATCCTCAGCCTGTACTGCCTGCAGATATTGTTGATCTGATTGCCTGGGCGGCATCTTATTATCATCATCCGGTAGGTGAGGCGTTTGCTACTGCGTTACCGGTACAGTTGCGCAAAGGTGCAACGACTAAGGTTGAAAGACCGTGTGGTTATGCATTGACTGAAGCGGGTCGTGCAACCGATGAAATAAAACGTGCACCGGCACAAACTGCACTGCTTAAATTCTTGCGAGAAAGTGTTGGCGAGGCCAGTGCTGCTGAGTGCAGATTATTTGATAACCGCTGGTCTGCGACAATTAAGCCGCTTATAAAAAAAGGTCTGGTTGAAAAAGTATGGGCGGACTACGATCCTGCCAATGCGCAGGCATTAGTTACATTAAATGAAGAGCAACAACACGCAAGTAAAAAAATACACGCCAATATTGAAAACTACTATTGCGCGTTGATAGACGGTATTACTGGCAGTGGAAAAACAGAAGTTTATCTTGATGTTGCGCGTACGGTTATAAAGTCGGGTAAGCAAGTATTGGTGTTGCTGCCAGAGATTGGCTTAACGCCGCAACTGGTTGCGCGTTTTAGAACGGCACTTGCGTGCCAGGTAGAAGTGTTGCATTCGGGTTTGAATGATACCGAACGAATGCTGGCCTGGCATGCAGCAGCTGATGGCAGTGCACATGTACTGATTGGTACGCGCTCTGCTGTTTTTACACCTATGCCCAAGCTCGGTTTTATTGTTGTTGATGAGGAACATGACGGGTCTTTAAAGCAGCAGGACGGATTTCGCTATCAGGCGCGGGATTTAGCGCTATTGCGAGCAAGAAAAGCCAACATTCCTATCGCTTTGGGTTCAGCTACACCATCTCTTGAGTCATTGCACAACGCATCCAAAGGTCTGTACGAAACGCTGTATCTGCGATCGCGAGCAGCGGGCGCCATACTGCCAAAAATGATGTTAATTGACAGCCGTGGTGCAGCTGTTGAAAAAGGTTTGTCGAACCGTTTGCTGGCAATGATGAAGCAGGTGCTTGATCGCGGTGAACAGGTGATGGTGTTTATTAATCGTCGCGGCTATGCACCGGTTCTAATGTGTGAGACCTGCACAAGTATTGAAGACTGTAGTCAGTGTGATGCTCACATGACCGTTCATTCACGCTCAGGTAAGTTGCGCTGCCACCATTGTGGTGCAGAACGTATGGTACCGGTTGCTTGTGGGTCCTGCGAAGCAAACACTCTTATCAATGTTGGTATGGGTACTGAACGCATTGATGAATTTCTAAGTGACAAGTTTCCAGATCACAAAGTCCTGCGGATTGACCGTGACAGCACCAGACGTAAAGGTGAACTGCAAAAGCATCTTGCGATGGCCGCAAGTGGTGAAGCGCAAATTCTGGTAGGAACCCAGATGCTTGCCAAGGGACATAACTTTCCGCTGGTAACGCTGGTTGGAATTCTCGATGCAGACAGAGGTTTGTTCGGTGCGGATTTTCGCTCTGTGGAACAGATGGGGCAATTGATCTTACAGGTCGCGGGTAGAGCGGGGCGGGCGGAAAAGCCCGGCACTGTATTAGTGCAGTCGCGCAACCCGGATCATCCGTTACTGCAATTGTTGTTGTCTGAAGGTTATAGCGAGTTTGCTAAACAACTTTTGTCAGAGCGGGAACTCGCAAGCTGGCCGCCCTATGTGCATATTGGTTTGTTGCGCGCGGAAGCGACTGCCAAAACCGCTGCCAGTCAATACCTTGGCGAAATGAAGAAATTGATCGCGGCTTATTCTGCCGAGCGCGATGATATAAAGGCACATGTTACGGCGCTGGGGCCCGCCCATGCTCCGATGGAGCGTTTGGCTGGCCGCTATCGTTCGCAACTGCTGATTCTTTCAAAAGAGCGCAAGCCGCTGCATCAGCTCCTGGCCTGGCTGAGACCCAATCTCGAAGTGCATCCTTTATCACGCAAAATCAAATGGTCACTGGACGTCGATCCCTACGACATGTTGTGAGTGTATTTCCTGGATGTTCTACATGTTGTGGTTTAACTATATTTGTAAGCGCTGTTACACAACCCGATGCAGCGCAATTTAGAACGATTTGCAACTGTCACTTTATCTGTACAACTTCAGGCGTTAGAATAAGAAGTGAAGATAAGCAATTGATCTAATGATTGAAAATGCCATAAAGAGTGGCTATGGTAACGCTCAATGAGTACCGTTAATTGCTTGTGTAACCGATACAAGGAGTTACTTTCGGGTCTGTGGTTTGCAGTCTATAAGTAGAGTGTGAGTATCAGTGGTCACGAATCTGTGTGGCTGAATCGAGATCGGTATAGATGCTGCGGCAACGTCCGTGTCAGCTGTTCTGCAGCAACGTAATTAAGTGAGTTTAATGAACTATCGACAATCGCCGGATTTGACAATGCCGAATTTGACAATGAATGGCTTCAAAAGCCATTCGTCCCAGCGTGGGATCGGGCAATGGTGGATGGTACTGACTATTGGAATTATGGTCGGCTTCGTTTTCGGTTTTATTCTGTTCCTTTCGCGTCTGCCAAACGATAACTACACACTGGTGGAAACCGAGCGCGGCATTGAGCAGGTTGAAGGTGCGGATGCTGATCAATTTGCGTTCTATGACCGGCTCTCTGACAGTGACAGTCTGGTACCTAATGCAGATGCTGACGATTTACCTGCGTTTAATCGCAGTACCAATGCAGGAAAATATGGCGCGGCTGATAACGAGCGCCCGAGTGCAGTAAAAATTGCTGATGAGCTAACCGTGGGTGCCGACGTAGCACCGGTTGAAATTGCAGCCGCAGGTGGTGCCGGTGTAGTAGGTACCGCGGCGGTAGTAGGTCGTGCAAACGGCGGTGGCAATTCTTTACCAGGCGGATCTAATGCCAACAGTAGCAGCCAGACCGTCATAAAAAGAACCGCGAACGCTGCTTCTACGTTTTATTATCTTCAGGCGGGTGCGTTTGCCAAGGTGGATGACGCAAACCGATTGCAGAGACGGCTTGTACAATCCGGTATGGATGCATTCATCAATAACATAGCTATTCAGGGTAAGCAGTGGCACCGTGTGCGTCTGGGACCCTTTTATGATTCGCAAAGCCTGTATTCTGCCCAAAACCGACTGGGTCGCAACGGTATCAGCTATCTGGTTGTGAAAGTACAGAAAGGCTAGTTGCAGTTCCGATTTAGACAAGCGTTCGGACAACTGGCATTCTATAGAACCGGGCACTTCCAGAAACCAACTCCCCATAATGGATGCAAGAGCACTTCACCGTGAATTGAACTCTTGTATGGGATGCGATCAGCATCGACTGCGTAACCGTTTAAAACGCTTAAGCAAACCATCTGGTGGCGGTTCGCGTTCTGATAAAAATCGCCCATCCAACAAGAAAAAGCCTGCCAGTCAAAATTCAAATAGCCAAAGCGCAGATGCAAAATCGGATGCGCTCGATAAGCTCGCAAAAGAAATAGCCGCGTCTGTTGCCAGAAAGTCTGCAAGGCTGGCCGGATTGCCAAAGCCTGAGTATCCCGCAGAGCTACCGATTGTTCAGCATCGTGATGCGATCATTGAATCGATTCGCAATCATCCTGTCACTATTATCTGCGGTGAAACCGGTTCCGGTAAAACAACGCAGATACCAAAGATGTGTCTTGAAGCGGGGCAGGGTGTTAATGGTCTGATTGGTCACACTCAACCGCGCAGGCTTGCGGCTCGTAGTGTGTCCACACGCATCGCTTCTGAGCTTAAGTCTGAAGTGGGTGGCACCGTCGGTTATAAGGTGCGCTTTAGTGATCAGGTTTCATCATCCAGCTATATAAAGCTGATGACCGATGGAATTCTGCTGGCGGAAATTCAATCTGATCCCTGGTTAAACCAGTATGACACACTCATTATCGATGAGGCACACGAGCGATCGCTCAACATAGACTTTATTCTTGGCTATTTAAAACGTCTGCTGCAAAAACGCCGTGATCTTAAGATTATCATTACATCGGCAACAATAGATCCTGAAACATTTTCCAGACACTTCGATGATGCTCCAATAATTCTTGCCGAGGGGCGCAGTTACCCGGTTGAAGTTCGTTATCGACCCTGGGGTGAGGACGAAGAGGATGAACGTGAACAACCACAGGCTATATTTGATGCCTGTGATGAACTGGCATCGACCGGGTCTGGTGACGTATTGGTTTTTCTACCGGGTGAACGAGACATACGCGAAGCAGCAGATTTCATTGGCAAGGCTAGTAGCGGCAGTCGTCTGTTGCGAGGTGTGGAAGTTATTCCACTGCTGGCGCGATTGTCTGCAGCGGAGCAGGCGAAGATATTTCAACCACACAGCGGCCGTCGTATTGTACTTGCGACCAACGTCGCTGAAACTTCTCTGACGGTTCCGGGTATTCGCTTTGTTGTAGATACGGGTGTTGCGCGCATCTCTCGCTACAGTGTGCGCAGTAAAGTGCAGCGTCTGCCGATAGAAAAAATCTCGCAGGCTTCCGCTAATCAGCGCAAAGGACGTTGTGGCCGTGAAGCACCCGGGGTATGTATCAGGTTGTATGCTGAAGATGATTTTGATCAACGCACCGAGTTTACCGAGCCCGAAATTCTCAGAACCAACCTTGCATCAGTCATTCTTCAGATGGAAGTATCAAAGCTTGGTCGGGTTGAAGATTTTCCGTTTGTGCAGGCACCGGATGGCCGTTTAATCAATGATGGTTACCGCTTATTGCTTGAGTTAGGCGCGGTGGACGCAAAGAAAAAACTGACCAACACCGGTCGCAAGATTGCGCGCTTCCCGATCGATCCGCGATTTGCCCGAATGGTATTAGCGGCTGGAGATGAACGCTGTTTGTCCGAGGTGTTGACTATTGTCAGTGCGTTATCGGTGCAGGATCCGCGTGAAAGACCGATGAACAAACAACAGGCTGCAGATGAGCTGCATGCTGAATTTAATCACGAGAAATCTGATTTTCTGTCCATTGTAAACATGTGGGAGTTTTGCAAAGTGCAGTCGGAGCGGTTGTCGTCAAACCAGTTTCGTAAAATGTGCAGGCAAAGATTTCTGTCTTATATGAGAGTTCGTGAATGGCGCGATATCAGGCGCCAGTTGCAACAAACTTTAAAAACAATTAACGCATCAGAAAATACAACTGAAGCAAGTTATGACCAGGTGCACAGAGCGTTGCTCACTGGCTTGCTGGGTAATATTGCAGTTAAAGAAGATCGCAACGAATACCACAGTACACGCAACCGAAAGATCATGTTGTTTCCCGGGTCTGGATTATTTGGCAAGGGGCCCAAATGGATCATGGCAGCGGAGGTGAGTGAAACCACCAGACTTTACGCACGTTGCAATGCCGGTATTGACCCGCTGTGGGTCGAGGGTATTGGTGAGATGTTGTTGAAACATAGCTACTCGGGTGCCAGCTGGCAGAGAAAAAGGGCTCAGGTTGGTGCGTTGCGCAAGTCAACCTTGTACGGATTGGTTGTTATAGAAAAACGCCGTATTAACTATGGGCCAGTCAATCCGAAAGAATCGCGTCAGATATTTATAAGAGATGCACTTGTCGAGGGCAACTACAACACCCAGGCGACTTTCTATAAGCATAATCTAAAACTAGTGGACGAGGTCGTCACACTGGAAGACAAGAGTCGACGTAAAGACATTCTTATAGAGCCTGAAGAGCTGTATCAGTTTTATGATGAAATCATTCCGGAAGATGTGTATTCCGGTCCGCAGTTTGAAAAGTGGCGTGAGGAGTATGAAAAAGATGCGCCACGTGGTCTTTATCTTTCAAAAGATTATTTGTTGCAGGATGATGATCCTGGTGTTAACCAAAATGATTTCCCTGATCAAATGGAGTTTTCAGGGCTGGTGCTGCCATTAAAATATCACTTCCGACCCGGTGCTGGTGATGATGGTGTGACCTTAGTAGTTCCTGCCAGTCTGTTGAATCGTGTTGAAGCCAAACGATGTCAATGGCTGGTGCCCGGCATGCTTGAGGAAAAAGTGATTGCAATGATCAAGTCGCTGCCCAAACAGCTGAGACGCAATTTTGTGCCTGCCCCTGACTATGCATCACAGTCGATACCTGTGATGCTGCAGGATCCTAACAGATCACTGACTGATGCCCTGTCTTCCGTATTACAAAAAATGACTGGCGTGCATGTAGCTGATTCTGACTGGCAACAGGAGCATGTGCCAACACATCTGCAGATGCGTTACGAAATTCTGGATGCTAACGGCAAGACTATCGATGAAGGTCGTGATATCGAGGGGTTGCAAAGCAAATACGTTGATCAGATTGAAGAAAGCCTCGCATCAAACGAAAGTAACGCTTTTGAAAGAACCGATCTTAGAGACTGGAACTTTGGTGATCTGCCGGAATGGGTGGAGGTTAGTACCCAGGGCGTGCAGATGAAAGGCTATCCTGCTCTTGTTGATGAAAACGGTTCAGTTTGTCTGCGTCTGTTTGCAACTGAGAGCGCTGCGTGCGATGCCATGCATGCAGGCTTACGCGCCTTGTACAAAAAGCGTTTACTGAAAGAAGTAAAATATCTGTTGCGAAATCTGCCTGGTATTGATGTGCTGTGCTTACGCTTTGCAGCTTTTGGTAAGAGCGATGTGTTAAAGCAGGATATCGTAGATGCGAGTATCGATATGGCGCTGATTAACGATCACCCGTATCCTCGTACCCGGGAAGATTTTAATCAAGTGCTCGATGATCACAAGAACGATCTGGTTACTCACTCAAATACCATTTGCGAGCATCTTTCAAAGACTTTAGAGACCCATCGACAGGTAGCAAAAAGAATGAGTGGCTCGGCATCATTGAGTTGGGTTGAGCCGATGGGAGATATTAAAGATCAGATATCGCATTTAATTTATCCGGGCTTTGTTGTTAAAACTCCGGCCGAAAGGCTGCCGCGTCTGCCGGTGTATTTCAAAGCAATCGATAAGCGGCTGGACAGCCTGGACCGTGAGCCCGACAGAGACCGACGCCGGCGCTCAGAGCTATTGCCCGTTTGGGAAAAAATCAAAGATATGAATGCTATTGCAGGTGTACAGCATATTCGATGGTTAATGGAAGAACTGCGAGTGTCCGTTTATGCACAGGAGCTGGGTACTGCAGATAAAGTGTCTGTTGCACGGCTTGAAGCCCTGCTTGAGAAGGCTGCAAAAGCGTAGATCAACTCAGTTCATTGTAGATACCCAGTAGGGTGCCTGATGATCGAGGATTACTTCAACGGCTTCCAGCGCATACGGATTTAGTTT
>CAYPDN010000137.1:6049-9492 GCA_964409445.1 uncultured Granulosicoccaceae bacterium | reverse complement strand
AAATGATCGATAAAAACGCACCGTCAGGGCAAGTTCGCAGTAGCAGAGGTTCTGCCGCGCAGACTCCTGTTTAACACTATTGTAGCAGTAGCCACACAATTTCGTGAGAACGGGCGATGTAGCACTATCGCCTCACCATCAGACTCTCAACCCGATAGTCCTGATCGATGCGGTTTTGCAGCGCCAGCGCGTCGATTTGGTTGTTATACGGCCCGACCACAACGCGGATCAGCGTTCTTTTTTTGCCTACAACCCGATTTGTATACGCTGGTAAATTCCTCGCCAGTAACTTATTCATTAGTTTGATTGCATTGGAATCGCGTACAAAACTCGCCACCTGAATATTCCAGCCAGGTTGAATTGGCGTGTTTATGATATTGCCAGTTGAGTTGCCGATACCGCCGGAGTTGGTAGTACCGCTGCCCGTGGGTCGAGACGAAATCACTGACGGCCCGCTTGCAGCAGCTGCAGCTACCTGACTCGAGAGATTGGTTGCATCCGTTGTCGCAGACGCCGTTGTCACACTCGGTGCTTCAAGTCCAACAGTAGATGTAATTCCAGGAACACTGACTGCGACGGTTTCCCGCGCCGGTGCCTGAAGCACCGCGGCACGATTATCCGGCTGACGGGAGGAAAAAGATTTCTCCACTGCCGGCCTGGGAGGCTCTAACGGCAGTGTTTCGGCATACTCATACTCCCGTTGTGAGCCGGAACCATCCAGCACAAATGGCAAAACAATGACCGCCAGCGCAAGCAGCACTGCGGCCCCGATCAACCGCGCAAACAATTGCTCGTCTTTAATCTCCTTACGACCTTTTGCCACGTGCCCAGCCCGTGATGGTTCCAATATAAGAGTATCTGTCAAGACACCGTACCCTTGTCGAAAACTAGTGTAATTTTATCTACCCCTTTGCTGTTGCCAACGCATCTAACGGTCTGGCACTGCCTCATCTTCCGTATCCGATTTGCCTCCCTGCACTCAACCGGTCTGTTCGTGCATTTCATCGAGTGCTTCAAGCGCTGGTCCAACCACATGAAACGAGCCTAGCACCACTACCCTGTCCTCAGGACCTGATTGTGCAACAGCCGCCTTCACTGCATGAATTACCGAAGCGAAAATCTGACTACTTTTAACACCGCGCTGCTGCAGCTGCTGGTCGATATCGGCCCCCGTCATCGCGCGCGGATAATCAATTTCAGCAATGAACCAGCGATCTACCATCGCTGATAACGATTCAACAATAGCACCAGCGTCTTTATCCTGCATGCAGCCAAATACTGCCAGGGTTTGGCCGGCTACTTTTTCGGACGTCAGGTATTGGCCGAGTTTAACGGCTGCAGCATGATTGTGCGCCACATCGAGAATCACCGAGGTGTCCTCTGCTTCAACTGTCTGCATGCGACCGGTCATAGTCACTTGCCGCAACGATGCTTCAATAGCAGTAACAGGTAGTGCACCTGCTAAAAAAGCATTTACCGCACATATAGATACGGCGGCATTGTCGCAGGCCCACTGTCCTTTTATTGCTGGCAGCGGGAGGTCGACTGCCATCTCACGATCACAATAACGCCAGATGTCGTCACCAACTGCCTCAACAGTAAAGTCGCGACCGCGCTGCAACAACGTAGCACCCACATCGGTCGCCACCTTTGCAATACTTGCAGGTGCATCGGTATCGCCACACACCAATGCGCATCCACTACGCGCTACACCAGCTTTCTCTGCACCGATGGACTCTCTGTCATCGCCCAGCCAGTCTGTGTGATCAATTCCAATAGAACTGATACAGGCAACTTCACTGTCCCACGCATTGGTAGCATCCAGTCTGCCACCAAGCCCTACCTCAAGTATCGCGACATCGATCTTCGCTTCGATAAAACACCAGATAGCAGCAAGAGTGGTGAACTCAAAATACGTTAGCTCAACTTCACCGCGAGCGATATCTATAGCCTCGAATGCTCGACACAGCATGTCATCGTCAGCGCGTTTGCCTTTGACAACGATACGTTCACTGAAGTGTATAAAATGGGGCGATGTATAGACACCGGTGCTATATCCGCAAGCCGTCAACATCGCATCCGCAAAGGCCACTGTTGAACCCTTACCGTTGGTACCTGCAACTGTAATTATGCGAAAGCCGGGTGTGTCAATGCCAAGACTTAATGCCGCTTTTTTTATTCTGCCCAGACCAAGTTCCATCTTATCTGGTTGCATTTGCTCCAGGCGCTGCAACCAGTCGTGCAGATTATCCGTCAACAGGCTGCGGCTCGTCTCCGCTGTCCTCGGCTTCCACTGTTTCTGATTCCAGATCAGATGAAAGATCAGGTGATTGACGACCCGTCAGCTGCGCAAGAATGGTGGCGAACTTTGACCGCATCTCGCGACGATCAACAATCATGTCAATCGCACCATGCTCCAACAAAAATTCAGAGCGCTGAAAACCGCTGGGCAGAGTTTCGCGCACTGTTTGCTCGATAACACGCGGACCTGCAAAGCCAATCAAAGCACGCGGCTCTGCAACGACAAGGTCGCCAAGCATTGCAAAGCTTGCAGACACTCCTCCCATAGTCGGGTCTGTAAGCACAGAGATGTACGGTACGCCACGGCGCGACAACTGCGCCAGTGCTGAACTGGTTTTACCCATTTGAAAAAGTGACACCAGAGCTTCCTGCATTCGTGCACCACCCGATGCAGTAAAGCAGATAAAGGCCGCGTTATTTTGCAAGGCGGTATCTGCGGCGCGAACAAATTTTTCTCCGACAACAGAACCCATCGAGCCCGCCATAAACTGATATTCAAAGGCGGCGGCCACGACCGGCACACCATGTATTGCGCCAGACATAGCCACCATGGCATCTTTTTCATCACTTGCTTTGGCAGCTTGCGTCAAACGCTCACTATATTTGCGGCTGTCTTTAAACTTTAAATAATCTACCGGCTCAAGTTCCGGTGCGATCTCTGAGCGCGGCTCTGTATCGAGCAGTGCTTCTAGTCTGGCTCTGGCAGAAATTCTGCGATGGTGACCACAGCGCGGACAGACACTATGGCTGCGTTCGAGATCGCCGGAATACAATACGTTGGCACAACTCTCACACTTAACCCACAGTCCCTCAGGAACCGAACCACGATTGCGGCTATCGGTTCTTACCCGCGAGGGCATTAGTTTGTCAAACCAGCTCATTGATCACCTGCCACTGACTTAATGATGGCGCTGTCTGCTGCGCGCACACATTGTATAAATTCTTTCATTAATCCGCGATCTTTAATGCCACGGCCCGACTCCACACCACTGCTGACATCTACCGCAGTCGGCCTGACCTTGGTGACTGCCTCAGCGACATTGCCACAATCAAGTCCACCAGCCAACACCAGTGGTGCCGGGAAGTCGTTCGGTACCAGGCTCCAGTCGAACTGTTCGCCACTGCCACCCGCACCACCGGAT
>CAYPDN010000137.1:1507-5949 GCA_964409445.1 uncultured Granulosicoccaceae bacterium | reverse complement strand
AATTGCACCGCATAGCTGTGAACATCAGAGACCGATTTCATCGCCACCGATTTAATATAGGGGCGATCAAACGACTGACAAAAAGCAGGAGACTCTGTGCCGTGAAATTGCAGCAGTGACAACGGGAGTTTTTCCAGCACCTGGTCGATTACATTTTTCTCTTCGTTCAAAAACAAACCAGTCACCATGACAAACGGCGGCAGTTCTCGAATAATTTCCGCCGCACGATCGACGCTTATATGTCTGCTACTCGGTGGATAGAACACCAGCCCCAATGCATCGACCCCGCTCTCACAGGCGGCAACTGCATCCTCCACTCTGGTCAGGCCACATATTTTAACTTGCGTATAAGAGGCCGCAGGATTGGTTGACACTGTTGACGGCAACTGTGAACTGGAGTCTGATTTCATAGCCGTAAACGATACCACAAGTGCGTCCAGCCCGGCGTGTCATGCTGTGAAGAGCATTCCCCACCCCCCGCAATTACCGAACGATACTGGCCAGATACGATGCGTCCGAGTCAATCCTGATGCCCGCACACCAATCGGCCTGCTTCAATCAGCCCAAATTATTTCCATCAAACCGATCTATAACATCCCACCCGATAGAACAGGCACACTCTCCCGCCAATGTGGTATGCCAAAACTCTCATCATAGTGCGGCCCCATAAAATATAAACCATATGGTACCGCCGTAGTTCCTGCCAGAGTTCGGTCACGCGCGTCGAGCACCGAAGCAATCCAGTCAATCGGCTGATCACCTGTACCAACACTTATCAGGCTGCCTACAATAATACGCACCATGTTATGCAGAAACGCATTGCCCTCAATCTGCACCATCACATGTTGGTTGAAACGCGTAACCGTAACAGCAGTTATCTCACGTACCGCGTGTCGGGCCTGACAACCTGCTGCACGAAAACTGGTGTAGTCATGTTCACCGACCAGCGCCTGTGCGGCATTGTGCATTGCCACTTCATCCAGTTGACGAAATACCAGACCGACTCGCTGATGCTGAAGCGCAGATCGCGCCGGATGATTAAGAATGAAGTAGCGATACGTTCTGCCAAGTGTTGAATGACGTGCATGAAACTCATCACCGACGGCAACAACATTGCGTACCGAGATGTCGTCGGGCAAATGTGCATTGACCCCCATGACCCAGGCTTTTAGTTCTCGAGTTTGATCCGAGTTAAAATGAACACACTGCTGCCACGCGTGCACTCCGGTATCGGTACGACCAGAGGCCGTCACCACTACATTTTCATCAGCGACTTTGCAAAGCGCTTCTTCTAATGCCTGTTGAATCGACGGGCTATGATCCTGCCGCTGCCATCCACAATAAGCACTGCCGTCATACTCGATACCAAGTGCGTATCTAGCCACAGAGTGATATTGCCTGAAGTTCGGCCAGAGGTTTAGCCAGAAGCTTAAAACGATAAAGCACTGGCAATATATGCCAAAACGTTAGAAAGGTTGTAAGACTCATACGCTAATTGTAACTTTTGTCTGTGGCCTCATGCCACGTATTTAAACTAATACGACAGGCAAAAAAAAGGCGCCGTTTAAGGCGCCTTCAGTGTTTATTGCTTGATCGTTTTATTTTAATTTCTTCAGCAATTCATTCGCTTCTGTCTGCTGCAACGGATTGCCTCGGGCCGCAATATCTTTTAAGGCTTTTGACGCATTCGCATCATCACCCATATCAATGTAAGCCTTGGCAAGATCAAGCATCGTCTCCATCTCATCAGTACCACCAGCGATCGGACTGTCCAGCGGTAAGTCAGGCTCTGCACCAGAAATACCACCACTAACACCGCCAGGAGAATTCAGTTCTGCATCCTCTATGGCCAGGTTATCAAGTGCGCCATCGACATCAGGGTTAGTGAAATCCATTGAACCGAGATCACCACCTGACATCTGGCTACCGGCAATTTCTTCCAGATTCATCGTGCCATCGTCGTCAAGTGCGGCGATATCTACGTCGTCCAGCGCCATACCACCCGTGTCGCCAAAGTCAGTCGCATCGTCAACCATGGCACCCAGATTTCCTGTAGCCTGCAGTTCATCAACACTGAACTCGGAGCCTGGATCAATTGTCTGATCGAGCAGATCTTCAGTACCTGACTCGACAGAGCCCATGGCTGAATCAATGCCATCAGCTGCGGCATCTTTTGCATTTGTCAGAGCGCCAGCTGCAACTGCACCTGCTCCGGCTACACCGGCTGCTATTGCACCTGCACCACCCGCTGCACCCGGCGGCTTGCCATTTAGCTCTGCGTCCATCTCGGCTATACGCGCAGCATGACCAGAAGCAGGGAATTTCTCGGTAAATGATGAAGCGGTTTCTTTGAAGCCATCAAGATTCTTTTGATCGTGATAATTTTCGAGCAATTTGAAGTGATACTCTTCGTTATCCGGTGCGCGCTCAATGGCAGTTTTGAGTAAGTCTTCCGCCTGACCATGCAGCCCGTAGCGCAGGTAAACCTCTGCTTCGGTAATTGTGTCATCCAGTGCCACCGCCTCAAGCTCTTCCTCTTCCGCTGAAAGCTCAGCCGGAGCAGCAGGTGCTGGTGGCGCTTCTGGTACTGGTGCAGGTTTAGCATCCGCCTGCATCTCGGATCTGGTCCTGGTTGCAGCAACTCCCGCAGTCCCGGTTACCGCAGCCGCGGCCGCCGCTGCAGCCGCTGCACCACTATTGTTTCCAGTACGCTGTTGCACCGGGCTGCCAGCATTATCGTCACCGTACATCGCTTGTTCCTGTTCGTAGCTGGTGCCGGAAAGTGCAGGCGTCGCTGGACGCACGTCAGCTCGTGGACGCAGCGGTTTTTCCACCCCTTCATTGGTGTGCCTGCGTCTTCTCAGACCCCAGGCAGCAAGCAATCCCACTAGTGATAAGCCTGCACCTGCAGCAAGAATGTTTTTGCGATTGCCGATCATCTCCTGCAAAGGAGCAACCCCCAGCAACCCACCAGCCGCCGCAGTGCCGTCAGCCAGCATGCTCTTACCACTATCAGTCGCTTTATCTACCATGCCTGCGGCATCAGTATCGGCATCTGTTGCCGCAGCCTGCACAGCAGCTGCCTGCTCGGCCTCCTCCATAGCAATCTTGTCGAGCCTGATCTGCTCCTGCTCTTCTGCAGCAATACGCGCGGCATCTGCCTCTTCCAGAGCCATTTTCTGAGCTTCAACTTCTGCAAGCTTTGCCTCCATTTGGGCGGTTTCGGCTTTCAGTCGCTCACTCTCGAGCTGTGCTTCATTTAACACACGCTGATTTTCTTCTACAGCTTCACCTCTGATGCGGGCAATTTTCGCTTCTGCTTCAATACCAATGCGAGCCTTTTCATCTTCGAGCTCCGACATTATCCTTTCGCGCTCATTTCTAGCCTGTGCCAGGAGGCGCTTTTTCTCAGCTTCAGCTTCACGTACCAGAGCAGCTTTCTCATCTTGTGCTGTGGCTTCAAGGTCGCGCTTTTCGATTTGAAGTGCCGCAAGCTGGGTGCGCAGTGAATCTTCTTCAGACGACAATCTAACTGACTGAGCCTGCGCTTCAGCATCGGCAAGATTTTTATCAAGGTCTGCCTGTCGCTTGATCTCGTCCTGGGCATCTGCAAGATCACGGTTCAGCCCTTGCTGCAATTCGGCAACACTGTTTGAAGCATCTGAAAGATTGCTTATTTGTGCATCGAGTGCCGCTGCGTCTGACTCGGCCGACGCCACTTCACTTTCCAGTGTTGCGAGATCATTCTCACGCACCGTGATCAGCGTCTTCATCTCTTCCATGTTGTCAGTGAGACCTTCTACCCGCCCCTGCAGGTCGTCGCGCTGCATAGTCTCTTCTGCAAGCTCATCACGAACCTGCTCGTAGCGCTGGTTGATGCTTTCAAGGTCGTTGGCAGAATCAGTAACAACAATTTCTGCTTCAGGCAGCGTGTCATTGGTGACGATGACCGGCTCAACAAACGTACTGGCACTATTTAAGTTGCGGACCGGCGGCTTGTTATCGCGTGTCCAGGATCTCACAATGGCGAGCGCACTGGCAGGCTCGATAAGAGTCTGAGATGCGACTGTTGGAATCTGAAGCACTGCACCACTGCGCAGCCGGTTCATGTTGCCGTTAACAAAGGCCGCCGGGTTGGCATCAAGCAATGCCACCATCATCTGGTGTGGAGTCGTAGCACGCGCTTTTTGTGCGTTAGCAATCCGCCACAATGTATCTGAAGATTGAATTCTGTATGTGTTGCCCGATGTCTCAACAGGCTGGTTGCGAGCTGAACTTGTTGAAGCGGTACTTCGAGTCTGAACAACTTCCTCGGCAGCAGGGGACACTTCATCAATGATACCTGACAGATCAATCAGATCACCGGCAGCGTCACTATCTGCAATGTCCGCATCGGCCACTTCCGCACTGGCCAATTCTGCACTGGCCAATTCTGCACTGGC
>CAYPDN010000137.1:0-1407 GCA_964409445.1 uncultured Granulosicoccaceae bacterium | reverse complement strand
GCACTGGCCAATTCTGCACTGGCCAATTCTGCACTGGCAATCTGTTCTGATGCAGCAGCTGCAATGGATTCAAATGATTGAATCGGTACGACGGTCTCTGTGAATTCAACGGTCGGAACGGAGGATGCGAGGTCAGTCCCCACAAGCGTGCGCAGTTCCTCACCAGCTATTAACTCGCCATCAGCAGTGGAGTCAAACTCACTGCCAAATATTGCATTGTCCGCAACAGTGGTCCCACCCTGAGCACCCAGATTGTCGAGATCTATTGTCTCACCACCTTCAGCTGTCAGGTCTATAGCGTCGGCGCTACCAATAACACCGTCATCAAACTGTGGAGTGAGGTTTAGCTCCTGCTCCAGTGAGATAACCTGCCCGCCACTATCTAATAAAGTTGAACCGGAAGCCGATACTGCGGAACCGGATGCCGAGTTTGCAAAAACTTCTTCATCGGGTACAAACAGATTGTCAGGCTCTGCTGTCACAGAATCGCTTGTAGATGTTCCGGCATCAGCCACGGTAAAAGTACCAGCGCTGGATTCTGTGAAGCTCACTTCGCTACCGATATCGTTACCGGTGATATCGTTATCGGCGAATGATTCCGCAACAACCACCGCCGCTGTAGTAGCAGCACCAACACCGACCGCATCTGTTAAGTCTATCTGCACACCACCGCTGTCAGCCACGCCACTGCCAATGGTCGGATTAAAATCAGTAACCGTTGTTGAGCCTGAAGTAGAGGTACCTGAATCTGCAAGCGTAGTCGGATTCAAAAGCACTGTATATTCCCTGACAAGTTTAACGCTTCCGGGTGCGTCTACTTCGATGAGGAAATTTAAAAAGGGCTCAAGCACCGGGCCATCACTGGTAATTTTTACCACTGCCTTTCCGTCTGGTCGGCGATCAACCGCAAAAACAACAGACGACAAAACCGGCAACTGTTCAAGTCCGGCACGCGCGAATGCATCTGATGATGCAAGCTGTACTCGCAAATCGCGGAGTTCATCCTCAGTGGCCGACAGAATCTCAATCTCTGCGTCGAGTGATTGATTCAGCGCTGAGTACATCTCAATCTCACCGAGCCCAAGTGCATGGGAGACCCCTGTTACACCTGAAAGACTTAAACTTACCGCGGCAGCTATGGCTATTTTTCGCACAGTATTACGATCTCTTTTTCTTGAACAAAAGCAGGTCAAACGGGCGGTGGTAATGAAGCACCACCGCGGACATTTACGGGTATGATCCCGAAATGCCGGGCCGGTTCCCCGACCCTCCATTCAAATATCCAGTTAATGGCTTTTTATTAGGTTGAAATTTAAGTTCTCAGAGCAGAATTCATCACTGAATTCTAACGCGTGAAACTTTCGTACCATTGATATAGTACGGGACTTTCAATTAGGCAAACTGAAA
>CAYPDN010000136.1:0-9494 GCA_964409445.1 uncultured Granulosicoccaceae bacterium | reverse complement strand
CACGCCGGCAACTACGATCTCTCATATCTTCGCTGCCTGCCAAACATGGCAATCATGGCACCAGCCAATGAAAACGAGTGTCGACAAATGCTCTACACCGGCTTGCAGCATGCAGGACCAGTAGCGGTACGCTATCCGCGTGGTACCGGTCCAGGTGTCGCCGTCGAACAGGAAATGAAAGCGCTTCCGTGGGGCAAAGCAGAGTTAGTTAGCCAGAGCAGCAACAGCAGAGTCGCACTTCTGGCTTTCGGCAGTATGGTCTCACCGGCAATCACTATCGCTAAAAATCTCAGTGCTACCGTGGTCAATATGCGCTTCATCGTACCGCTTGATGAAGCGATGATTAAAGTCATCGCAGAGAGTCATGATGCCCTGATCACAATCGAGGAAAATACTATTGCCGGCGGTGCAGGCAGCGCAATAAACGAATGCCTGCACCGACTGAAGTTAACCAATCAGGTACTCAATATAGGACTGCCTAATTGTTATGACGAACACGGCGAACGCGGTGACCTGCTGGCACAATGCCACCTCGATGAAGCTGGCATCCAATCGCAAATTGATCACTTTTTGAATGACAGCCTGTTATCAGCAGTAGAAGACAAGATCACCGGCACCCAGTAACAAAAGCCGGAATACCTAATCCGGCACACCAAGCCAGTAAAACCAAAAACTAGTACGACCGCCTTTGTGAGCCAGGCACTACTACCTAACAAACAAAGTCCGGCAATAGCCGGATCAACTTTCGCGACAACTTATGACTGATACAAACAGTTCGAACACGGCAATGCCGGACGTTCAGGGCTACAAGGACTCGCGCCAGCTCGACATCACCCGAGTGGGCATTAAATCGATCCGCAGTCCGGTTATTGTGAAGGACAAATCAGCGCCACAACACAGCGTGGCGACTTTTGCACTGGCTGTGTTTTTGCCGCAGGACCTGAAAGGGACACATATGTCCCGTTTCACCCAGTTGCTAAACGATTTCAGAGAATTCGAATTCACAGCGAACAGCATTGTCGAAGTACAAGCTGAAATGTTGAGTCGCCTTGAAAGCAACTCCGGCACAATCACTATGGAATTTCCTTATTTCATCGATAAAAAAGCACCCGTAACAGGCCAAAGCGGAATGCTTGATTACAACATCACGATACACGCTAACACGCATACAGATGGTACAACTGAAACAACCGTGAAAACTGACATTCCAGTGACCACACTTTGTCCGTGCTCAAAAGAAATTTCAAACTATGGTGCACATAGCCAACGCTCGGTAATTTCTATTAACGCGCTGTTGCAGGACGGCCACAATTTTTATTGGGAAGATCTGATTACAAGCTCCGAAGAGCAAGCCTCCGCTCAGCTTTACAGTCAGCTAAAACGAGCCGATGAGAAATTTGTTACGGAGCAGGCGTACGATAACCCAAGATTCGTTGAAGACTTGATTCGGGAAGTGGCCGCCGTATTAAACACTAACAACGGTATAAAGTCTTATGCGCTGGAAGTAGAGAACTTCGAGTCAATTCATAACCACTCCGCCTGGGCTCAGATACTTCGATAAGCAGACACTTCAGTCCACACCACTTACTTTGCTCCTAAGGTAAAGACAACCGACCACATTTAAAATGCTGCTGTCTTTTGTCGGCGTCTACTCAATTCGCAACAGCACTATCGATGGTGTTTTTAGAGTAAATTTAGGCTTTTTCGAGTTCATTTTTCGCAGCCTCGACAGGCCAGGCAGATAAAAATTGCGGTCGACTTCATAAATCGAACTGATTCAGGGACACTATTTGTCGCGATTATCCTAGTCATTGCCTACATCATTTGGCATGCTGTTAAATAACCAGCACGCATTCAGCAAAGCTGATTGATGTAATGTAAAGATGAGGAATTAATCAATGAAAAGACTATTGATGGCCGTCGTTGCGGCAACTGCACTACTGGGCGGACTCGCCCCGGCTCAAGCCGAATATCCTACTGCACCAGTGCAGTTTATCGTTCCATGGCCGCCGGGCGACTTTGAAGACGTTCTTACACGCATGATTGCCAGTAACATGGAAGAGAAAACCGGAGTTTCGGCCTCTGTTGTCAATAAGCCGGGTGGTGGTGATGGTCCTTTCCCCGGAGCACTTGAAGTTCTTAATGGCCCAACTGACGGTTCTGTTGTTGGTTCATTCGTGATCGGTGTACCTGTAGTCGGACCAGTGCTTGATATCGGTATCGAAGAAGACAGCTTCACACCAGTTGGTATTTTCCTGACTTATCCGTTCGTACTTGCTGCCAAGGGTGATGCCGGTTACAGCAACATGACTGAACTGGCAGCACACGCCAAAGACAACGACGTCGTACTGGGTCACTTCGGAGCGGGTTTAACACCGACACGCGCAAGCGTCGCTGCTGCCCGAAAGCTAGGCTTTGATTTTGCCGATGAAGCTGCATTCGATATGCTTGATTGCAACACACTTTCAGCTGGTGATGCAGATGTTATCAATACCACGCTTGCACTGATTGAGCCCTGTCTCGATGAAATCACGGTACTCGCGAACATCGGTTCAGAGCCGATCGAAAAACTTGATGGTGTAGAGACACTGGCAGCTCAGGCAGGTATCAATGACATTGAATTGTGGAATGGTCTGTTTGTTAAAAAAGGTACGCCTCAGGAAGTCATAGATGTCTTATCAGAAATAGCCAAAGAAACCATGATGAGTGAAGAAGCACAAACTCTGATGAAAGAAACCGGCGCACGTGTTTACTGGCAGGATGGTGCAGCTTCTGCTGCACGTATAACTGAAGATCGTGCCAAGAACGCAGATCTGGACAACTAAACAGTCTTAATACCCCGCGGGTGGCGGCTTCTGCTGCCACCCGTCTGCAAGTGCCTCATCGACTCTTCACTAAGCGCGGTTCTGCTGATTCACCAAAACCAGTGCGGCTCGAAAACCGCAGGGCAAACTGCGCCAACAATCCCTAACAGGCAGCAAACACGGTGCTTCAGGCAAAGTTGCACAGGCATCTACAGAGTGTCATCCGGTTTAAGACAGCATCACGTCATTGACACGCAACTTGGTGATGCTACATTTGTCTGAAACTGACATGCATGGATCGTTCTTTCCACAGGCAACCCAACAGGAAAAACCGTGGCAAAAAAACTCAGCAAATCTCAAAAAGCGCAGAAGGCAAAGCAAAACAGGGCGGCGTCAGATTCACGGCGGAAATTCCTACTGCTGCCGGTCGCAGCTGTAGCCATTGGCGGTACTGCATTTGGCCTGAATGCTTTGGAACAGAACAAGCAGGAGCTGCACGATCTCACTGTCATTGGCAATGGCACACCCGCAGTTGTGCAAATTCATGATCCGAGTTGCCCCACCTGTCGGCGTCTGAAAGGTATCATGAAAAATACGATAGACTCGGGCGATCCGGTTAACTACCGTCTGGCGGATATCACAACTCCTGAAGGCAAATCGCTGCAGGATAAATACAGAGCTTCAAAGGTTACGCTGTTGTTTTTCGATGCCAGAGGCAAGCATGTACATACCACGCAAGGCCTGCGTACCTCGGAAGAAATCAAAGACACTATCGATAATTTATTTGCCGCATCGAGCTAGTGTGCGAGATATAAAAAAGCCCGGGTAGCAATAATACCCGGGCGATTGCTTGCTAACTACAGTCCAAATTATCGGACCTGATCTCAAGCGGTTCGATGCTGGATACTCGTCACGCCACCTTGGCAGCAACATCAAAACGATCCAGATCCATGACTTTGCTCCATGCAGCTACAAAGTCGTGAACAAACTTCTCACCCGCATCGCTGCAGCCATAAACTTCAGACAATGCGCGCAGTTCAGAGTTAGAACCAAAGACCAGATCAGCCGCAGTTGCGGTCCACTTTTTAGCACCACTCTTCAGATCCTTACCTTCGAAAACACCACCGGAAGCCGGTGCCCAGTCAGTACCCATATCAAGCAGATTAACGAAAAAGTCAGTGCTCAGAGTTTCAGGCCGATCGGTGAATACACCATGCTGTGTCTGACCGGCATTGGTATTCAACACGCGCAGACCACCAACCAGTACGGTCATCTCCGGTGCAGTCAGTGACAACAAGTGCGCGCGATCAACCAGTGACTCTTCAGCAGGACGCATGTTTTTATCACTTGAGTAGTTACGGAAACCATCTGCAACAGGTTCGAGTACCGCGAAAGACTCAACGTCAGTCTGATCCTGCGTTGCATCACCACGACCAGAAGTGAATGGCACCTTGACCGTGACACCAGCCTTCTTTGCCGCCGCCTCTACTGCTGCACATCCACCCGCGACGATGACATCGGCCAGTGATACACCTTTGCCGAAGTCAGACTGGACTTTCTCAAGGGCGGTAATTGCTTTGGCAAGTTCTGCAGGATCATTTGACTGCCAGTCTTTTTGAGGAGCGAGACGTACGCGCGCACCATTGGCACCACCGCGCATGTCAGTACCGCGGTAAGTAGAAGCAGACGCCCATGCAGTAGCTACAAGCTGTGATATCGACAAACCAGAATCAAGTGCTTTGGCTTTTAGACTCTCACCATCTGCATCACTTAGAGTGCTGCCATCGGGAACAGGATCCTGCCACAACAGTGGCTCTGCAGGTACTTCAGGGCCTAATGAACGTACTCGAGGGCCCATATCTCTATGAGTCAGCTTATACCAGGCTTTAGCAAACTCTTCGGCAAACTCTTGCGGGTTTTCATGAAAGCGCTTGGAGATAGGTGCGTAGATCGGATCTTCCTTAAGCGCAAGATCAGAGGTAAACATGACTGGCGCATGCTTCTTTGAAGGATCGTGTGCATCGGGAACCAGATCATGAGCAGATTCATCAGTCGGTATCCACAAGGTAGCTCCGGCCGGAGTTTGCGCCATCTTCCAATCGTACTTAAACATAATATCGAAGTAGCCGTTGTCCCAGGTGATTGGATTGTCCGTCCAGGCGCCTTCAAGACCACTACTGATCGTGTCGCCACCTTTACCAGTACCAAAGCTGTTCTTCCAGCCAAGGCTCTGCTCCTCAAGACTTGAACCTTCAGGCTCAGGACCGACGTGATCAGGATTGCCCGCACCATGACCTTTACCAAAGGTGTGACCACCGGCAATCAGGGCAACTGTTTCAACATCATTCATGGCCATACGACCGAACGTATCGCGAATATCCTGGGCCGACGCTAACGGGTTGCCATTGCCGTTTGGTCCTTCAGGATTAACGTATATAAGACCCATCTGTACCGCACCCAATGGATTCGCAAGATCGCGATCACCACTGTAGCGCTCATCGGCCAGCCACTCACCTTCGGGGCCCCAGTAAATATCTTCTTCAGGTTCCCAGATGTCTTCACGTCCACCACCGAAACCAAATGTCTTGAAACCCATGGATTCAAGTGCGACGTTACCGGTGAGGATCATCAGATCTGCCCATGAAATCTTTGCGCCGTACTTTTGCTTGATTGGCCATAGCAACAATCGAGCTTTATCAAGGTTGACGTTATCAGGCCAGCTGTTAAGCGGCGCGAAACGCTGTGAACCGGAACCACCACCACCGCGTCCGTCAAACGTTCGGTAAGTACCGGCACTGTGCCATGCCATGCGAATAAAGAAAGGACCGTAGTGGCCGTAGTCAGCTGGCCAAAAATCCTGCGAGTCCGTCATTAACGCGAGTAGATCTTTCTTCAGGCCTTTAAAATCCAGCTTGCCGAACTCTTCTGCATAGTTAAAAGAGTCACCCATCGGATCACGCTTTTCAGAGTTTTGAGAAAGAATTTTCAAATTTAACTTGTTAGGCCACCATTGATGGTAGTGGCTGGTCCCGGCTGACGTATGTCCACCTAAAACCGGGCACTTGCTTTCAGTATTCATTTAGTTGCTCCTTAGAGGGTTCATAGAAAAAATAAAGATTCCTGCCTACAACAAGACACAGCGGGATACTACCTTTGGCATCGGGGGCAGATGCCCCAATACGTTACCTCTGCCTGGTCGATCAGATAACCGTGATCGTCCTGGGCGGTTAAACATGGCGCTTTTCCAGTGGCGCAATCGACATCTTCAAGTGCGCCACACTCACGACAAATCAAATGGTGGTGATTGTCTAAACGGTTTTCGTAGCGTGCGGCAGAACCGGCTGGCTGTATGCGACGGATAAGACCATGCTCGGTCAACACATTCAGCGCATCATAAACAGCCTGACGTGAGATGGTTCCAATCCCGGAACGGACCAAATCGCAGATCTCATCTGCGATAGCATGAGAGGATTCGCGCACAGCAGAATACACGGCAAGGCGTTGCGCAGTCACCTGCAAACCCGCATTGCGCAATGCATCGGAAACATCGGCCTGATCGCTATCAGATAAACTCATGCTGCGCATGATTATACGAATTCTGGATCCAGTCAAGAATTAGTATTGCTCTAAAACATTACCATTTCAACCTGGCCGGACTGAAGGATTTCTGCTAATCGCTGGCTTTTTTCGGGCCTGGATGGTTTTTTTAGTGCGTCTCTTGTGGACTCCCTGATACGGGACAGCACGGCAGTTCCGACAATTGGATAGTCTGTTAAACCCACCCACTAATTTTAGACTTCCGAGAGATAAGTAGAAGACGTGGCAGTTTTTTCAAGACCAACTCTCCGATGTGGAAGTTCTCAAAGAGTGATGAATACATCACCTAAGGGCCAGTCCGAAAGCACGCTTCGACTTCCCATTTTATCAAAGCAGAACTTCCAGCTTATGCCACGGCAATCCTTATTATTTTAATCACGCATAAAACACTGTCCCGGGCACACCACAAACTGCAAGAGCACAGGCTGTTTTCTTGTTGTGCGCAACACATCGTAAGCTCTTAAAACAAGGTATAAATAAACGGCGCGATAGCAGACCCTTCTGCAAATACAACCAGTGCTCCAAGAAGCACCAGCAGTATAAGAATAGGAGCAAGCCATAGCTTCTTATTCTCACGCATGTAACCCCAAAGATCCTGTATCAGTTCAATCATCAGTAAGGTTTTTCCAATTTATTAGATGGTTGCTCCGTAGACGCAACCCTGTAAGTGTCAGCATCTTTATCTGGTATTAAGGATAATCGATCTCGCCCGAATATTCGCATCGCCAGCGCAATTGGTGCGAACACCAAAAAAAACACGATGCCCAAAATAAGCGGCGTCGTTATGCGACTCATCACCAATCCGAATCGCATCCAGACTTTATACAACGGATTTAACGACATCGGGGCAATAGCACCCCATGTTGTCAACCCTACACCCGCGATCCATGGCCACAAAGGGAGAGTAAATCCAAACAGCCAGGGAATCAGCAGACCAAATAGAATAACGATAAGCGCCGAGCTGCTAAAAGCAAACTTTCGCAAACCGCTTCTATCGAGTTCTGGAATACTTTTCAAAGCCAAAACAATCTACCATAATTACGATCGATTTTAATCAAGCTCAAACTCATCCATCCAGCGGGTATCGTTTTCTACCACTGGTTGCCGTTCTTTATGCAGCATGACGTTTTCGAGCACCAGACAATCCATTTCCGTTCGCATAAAGCAACGATAGGCGTCTTCTGGTGTACACACAATAGGCTCACCACGAACATTAAACGAGGTATTAACAACTACCGGGCAACCAGTGAGACTATAAAATTCTGACAGCAAAGCATGGTAGCGGGGGTTAGTGTTCTCATGAACAGTTTGTATCCGCGCCGAATAATCCACATGCGTCGTTGAAGGTAGAGTAGAGCGCGGTATTTTTAATTTACTAATACCAAACAACGAATTTTGTTCGCTCGTCATTTCAATTCGATGCTTGTTCTCGATCTCTGCCACCTGCAGCATATATGGGCTGCTGCAATTAATTTTAAAATACTCTTGCACGTGCTCAGCTAAAACAGACGGAGCAAATGGACGGAATGACTCCCGGTACTTTATTTTTAAATTCATTACTGATTGCATTTCCCGATTTCTCGGATCACCAATTATCGAGCGACCTCCCAGCGCTCGCGGACCGAATTCCATCCGTCCCTGAAACCACCCTATAATTTTGCCGTCACTAATCTGCGTTGCAACAGCATGCGGCAATTGTTCACTATCGATAACCTCGTAGACTGCATTTTGCTTATCCAGACTATCGACAATTTCACGCTCTGAATATTCCGGACCCAGATAGCTACCGCTCATTGTGTCGTCGTTTGCGCTCACCTTTTCGTTATCGAGATATTGATGCCAAACAGCTAAAGCCGCACCTACAGCTCCGCCAGCATCCCCTGCGGCTGGCTGTATCCAAATGTCTTTAAAGATACCCTCCTGCGTTAACTTGCCGTTAGCAACACAGTTAAGAGCAACCCCTCCGGCCATGCACAGATTTTCGCAACCCGTATCTGAACGCACAGTGGCCCCCAGTTTTAATACAATTTCTTCAGTTACAACCTGAATTGAACGCGCCAGATCCATCTCACGTTGGGTGATCTCCGATTCCGCTTCACGTGGCGGACCATCGAACAGCTTGTGAAACTTGCTACTGGTCATGGTCAGACCAGTAGTAAAGTTGAAATAATCCATATTCAACATGAAAGTACCGTCTTTTTTAACGTCAATCACGTTTGATCGAATTAAATCAACGTATACAGGTTCTCCATAGGGTGCCAGGCCCATTAACTTGTACTCACCAGAGTTAACCCGGAAGCCACAGTAATAGGTGAACGCTGAATACAACATGCCAAGAGAGTGTGGGAAGTTGATCTGCCACAGCGGTTTTAAGTCAGATCCTTTGCCGTGCCACACTGATGTTGTTGCCCACTCTCCCACACCATCCATACACAGTACCGCAGCCTCTGTATAGGGACTGGGAAAATAGGCAGAAGCAGCATGTGAATGATGATGATCAGTGAAAAGAAACTTTAAATTGGGAGCGTTTTTTTCCGCACCCAATTTCTCAAATTCTTTGCGAAGAACAGATTTTAAATAGAGTTTTTCTTTCAACCACACAGGCATGGCTGTGCAAAAACTTTTAAATCCTTTTGGCGCTTGCGCAAGATAGGTTTCAAGTAGTCGATCAAATTTAAGCAGCGGCTTATCGTAAAATACGATGTGATCGACTTCGCCTATTGAAATACCCTGCGACTGCAGGCAATACTTTATTGCGTTAGCAGGAAAACTCGGGTCATGCTTTTTACGAGTAAAGCGTTCTTCCTGGGCTGCACCGACAATTACACCATCACTAACAAGTGCCGCAGCACTGTCATGGTAATAGGCTGATATACCAAGAATATTCATTATAGACACACAAATCGTGCAATATACCTGCCACCATTATACTCAAAAACCAATTGTTGAAGAAGCTATCCTGTCCGATTCACAAGCTACGACATCGCTGCCAAATGATTGAAATTACAAACTATGGCCGGAAATATTTAATACAGTCAGGTCGAGCAGCTTCCCACCCTTTATTCAAGGTATCTACCACTGCTTCGGGCAACG
>CAYPDN010000135.1:0-9497 GCA_964409445.1 uncultured Granulosicoccaceae bacterium | reverse complement strand
GTCTTGATTACAGCGAACATGATTGGTCCTTACTATTCACACCCGTTTTACCGAGCAAAGCCGAAAATTGTAGCCCGCAGGCCTCGATGAGTCAACCAACAGACCTGCCTTACTGCACATAGCCGCGTCAATTAAGCCGTCGGTAACAACCTTTACCCCACCAAACACCAATGAAGACTAGAATAGAATGAATAACAAAAAGGAACACGCCAAATGGCAGTTATAGATCTCGACAAGCTGGGCAACCGGCCAGACAAAAACAACCCCTGGGCACAAGGCAATAAGACAAAGTTCGGTGGTGGCAGTGGTGGCAGCAGCAGCGGTGGCCTGCCGAAAATGCCCGGTGGCATGTTCGGGTTTCTCGGCCTGTTTGCGCTAATTGCAATTGGCCTGCTGCTGAAAACCGGTCTCTACACGGTTCCCAGTGATTCGATAGGTGTGGTCACGCGTTTTGGCGCGTACAGCAGTGAGCAACCTGCCGGTTTGCACTGGAAGCTTCCATGGGGTGTTGACGGTGTCACCATCGTGCCGGTGAAACGCCAGCTCAAACAAGAGTTCGGCTTCGCGACACAGGGTGCTACCAACCCCAGCCAGGCCCGGGTACAAACGCTGACCGAACAAAAACAAATGGTCACAGGTGACCTAAACGCCGCACTCGTCGAATGGGTTATTCAATACCGAATTGAGGAACCACGAAAATATTTGTTCGATGTACGCAACCCGTCTGAGACGCTGCGCGATCTGTCAGAGTCTGTGATGCGCGCAGTCGTCGGAGACCGCACAGTAGATGAGGTTATAACTATTGGCCGTCAGGAAATTGAAGACGAAGCCTTAATCAAGATGCAGGATCTGACTGAAAAATACGGCATTGGTGTGAGTATTGATCAGGTACAGCTTAAAAATATTAACCCGCCTCAACCAGTGCAGGAATCATTCAACGAGGTCAATCAGGCGCAGCAGGAAAAAGAGAGCCTGATAAACGCCGCACGCCGTGAGTACAACAAAGTCATCCCACTTGCAGAGGGTGAAAAAGACCAGCGCATCAGAGCCGCTGACGGCTACAGGCTCAAACGCATTAACGAAGCAGAAGGTGATGCCTCTCGCTTCACCGCAGTCTTTGAAGAGTACAAAAAAGCTCCGGAAGTCACACGCCGCAGGATATACATCGAGACGCTGCAGGAAGTGCTCCCTGATCTTGAATCAAAAATTATTGTCGATGAAAACTCACAGCAGATACTGCCACTGATAAACCTCACCAACCAGAAGGAGGTGATCAAATGAAACCTTTAATTGGCATTGTCGCTATCTCGTTGCTTATAGTTTTGGCCAACTCGTTCTATCAGGTAAAAGAAACCGAACAGGCCATCATCACACAGTTCGGCAAACCGGTCGGCGACCCGGTAAAGGAAGCCGGCTTAAAAATGAAAGTGCCATTCATCCAGCAAGTTAACCCTATCGAAAAGCGCATACTGGAATGGGATGGCAACCCGAGCAATATGCCAACCAAAGACAAGCTGTATATTGCAGTTGACCTTTTTGCACGCTGGCGCATCACCCAACCATTGCAGTACTTCCTGCGACTGCGCGATGAACGCAGCGCACAATCAAGACTTGATGACATCCTCGGCAGTGAAACCCGCAACGCCGTCGCCAAGCACGAGCTGATAGAAATTATCCGCACTACTAAAGATCGCACACCGGTTCGCGATGCATCTATCTCTGAAGAAGATCTGGCAACTCTTGGCAGCCTTGTACCAATTCGCAAAGGCAGAACACTGGTAGAAAGAGAGATCTTCGCCGCCGCTGCCAAAAAAGTAGAAGTATTCGGTATTGAGTTGCTTGACATTCGCTTCAAGCGAATTAACTACAACGAAAGCGTAAGACCTAAAATCTATGAACGCATGGTCAGTGAACGTCGACAAATTGCAGAAAGATTTCGATCAGAAGGCAATGGAGAAGCCGCACGCATAAACGGCTTACGCGAACGAGATTTAAACAAAGTTCGCTCTGAAGCCTACAAGGAAGTTGAAGAAATTCGCGGTGCCGCAGACGCCAAAGCCACCGAGATCTATGCCGACGCTTACAACTCGAGCGATGAATCCAGAGACTTCTATGAGTTCCAGAAAACAATGGATATGTATAAGTCAGTCATTAAGAGCAACACGACACTGATGCTATCAACTCAAGCCGAAGCTTTTAAGTTCCTCAACGGAATGAGTCCTGAGTAAAGTAGGATAATTGAACAGAGCGCCGATCCCTGCCGATCGGCGGTTCATCGCACAGGCGTATCCCCCAACACACCCCTTCGTGGTCCGCGCTTACTCTCCTGCCAGTTTACATTTCAGCCAGTCCGCGATAACCTCAGAGCAGGAGACAGTAACTCGATATTAAGGCAGGCTACCCAGATGTATAAAAAGCGCGCAGTTAACCGAAACATCTTATCCGCTTCTCTTATTATCTCCGCTTGTATCCTTCAGGGCTGTTTCCCCGCAGGCTTTCGACCGGTTAGTGAAGAAAACAAAGATACCAGTGGCAGTTTCGATGGCCGATGGATTGCTGTCGGTCAAAGCACCGCATCAACACAACGGGTAGAAAATTGGACATTGAGATGTGCGGATCGAAAAGATATCTCGTACGGGCCAATCAACGTTTCCGATGGAGAAGCCACTGCAAATCTCGGTCGCTTCAAAGGTGAGGGTTTTGTCGATAGCTCGGGAAATTTTCGCATTGAAGTCCCAATTGAAGCGGAAGCTAAAGAGTCAGGCACTTCAAACTCAACAATTCAGGACGGAGCTGTAACAATGATCTTTATCGGATCATTAGCGAAACAGACAGGCTTTCTTACTTTCGGCATCGCCCAGTTCGGTAACTCTGGCTGCGATACTTCAGTGGCTTATAACAAAATCTCGGCAAATTAACGCATTAAGACAAAATCACCGATCCGAATAAGATCAAACCGCCGATAGCGGCAATGATCGATGCAATCAGTACACCGGCTGCGGCAACGTCCTTGGCTTTACCAATCAATGGATCCTGCTCTGTAGTGACTCGGTCACACAAATACTCTACTGCAGAATTTAGCGCTTCCGCTATCCAGACAATTGCTATGAGAAGCAATAACATCACCCACTGAATTGCAGACATTTTCAAAAGCACAGCCACCAGAACAACCGCAATAGTTGCAATTAGATGGACACGTGCGTTGTGCTGTTCACGCCAGAGAATTTTCAAACCGTTAAACGCAAACTGCATACTATGGATACGCGACCGTACTGAAAATTGCTCACTCATAATGTCTAACTCTTAAACCTTGCAACACCGCTTGATTTCATATTGCCACAACCGAGTCAACCAACTGGGCTAACTGTCACTAACCGAAAAGTCACCAAGCTCGTCCGGAGTATGGAATACGCTCAAATTTTGCTGTGGTAACAGTTTTGATTTTATGTCAGCCCAGCGTTTTTCATGCTGTACTTCTTCAAGCTCAATACCGTCATAAACCTCACGGATTAAAATATCTGTAACCTGTTGTCGGTACTTAAGAGCAATATCCAGATAAACTTCCGGGTCATTCTCACCGCTGTCACCAATCAATATAAATTTCCGTTGCGGGTAGCGCTCAAGCAAGCCGCTGACTGTGCTAATTTTATATTTTACCGAACTTCTGAAAAATCGAACAAAGCTCTTATCGCCCACATAGAAATGTCGCTGCGAAAGACAACCAAAAGGAAAGTACTTATCCAGAAATGGTGCAAGGCTTGGGTATAGTTGCCACGGTGATGCGGAAACATAATGAAAGCACGCACCGCTAAGGGATAACTGCTGATAAAATTCAGGCATACCCGGTGCCGGATGATAGTCATCAAAGAACAAACCTCGCACTAATTCACGCTTGTTCGTCACTCGACTAATCTTAACTGTATCGTCTATATCGGAGATAACCGATATTCCCTCTTCGGGAACCAACTGTACTTTACCGTCTAAAGCAGTAGCGCCACTTTCAAGCTCAGTGAGCTGGCACTTAAGCACACTGCCATCGGGTGCATCACCTGAATACGGAACGCTGAACCTTATATGCCCGCTTCGACCAGAGCGTGGTGACAGGAATGTCTCGCCGCCCACCATAACACTGATTTTTTTATTTACTTCACGGTCCGCCATGAACCAACTCAATCGATTTTCAAATACCGGTGTTATTGTTCGGCGGTTAACCACTCCAAGCAAATCCAGAAACGACAGCACCGAATGTCTGCCGAGCAACCGCGATAGCGCACCATCTTCTTTTTCAACAACCCAGGCATGCACGGGTACCGTCCACTGCCTGGGAGCGGTGTTGTCTGAGTTATTACTGTCAGGAGTCACCACGGATGCAGACTGTGGAAAAAGCACAACTGTTTCATCTGCTTTTACCGGTGACCCATAGCGGAGCCAAAGGTATGGAAACTTAATCCACCCAATTGTCGTTGCAGCAATGTTGGCAACTGCGGACTGCATACCAAATATCAATTCCTAAGCGTCGGTGCGAGAAACAGGCAGTTCATCGCGACCACCCCACTCAGTCCACGAACCGTCATACAAAGAGGTGTCATCGCGACCAATACAGCGTAGGCCAAGTGTCAGGATGGCCGCAGTCACACCCGACCCGCAAGTAGTGAAAACTGGCGTACCACCAGCAACACCATGTGCTTTGAATACTTCACGCAGTTGCTCTTGTGGTTTAAGTTTTCCGTTGTCCAGCAGTTCAGTGAATGGCAAACAAAGGCTTCCCGGTATATGGCCGCCACGCAGACCGGCTCGAGGCTCCGGTGCTAATCCGTCAAAGCGATCCTGTGAGCGCGCATCGAGAATTTGCGCACTCTGTGATTCAGATGCCTTAAGAACCTGTGAGGCATCTACAACAGAGCCCTCGGCAACAGTGGTTTCTACAACAACCGATTTAACGGCTACTTCACCACTTTCAAGTGCAAAGCCCGCCTCCGACCAGGCTGGCAACCCACCATCCAGAATTTTGACATCGCTGTAACCGAAGACAGTCAACATCCACCATACCCGCGCTGCAGAAAACAAACCCCTGGTATCGTAAACCACCACTGTATTGTCTTTGGCCAAACCAAGATTACCGACAGACTCTGCAAAGAATGCAGCCGAAGGCATCATGTGCGGCAAATCACCGGGGGTACTTATAGAATCAATATCAAAGAAAACTGCACCTGGTATATGGCCCTGCAAATATTCCTCGCGTGCATCCCGCTGCTCTGGTGGCAGGTGCCACGAACCGTCGACGATACTTATAGTATTGTCTGTCAATCGTGACTGGAGCCAGCTGGCAGAAACTATCGGACGCTCATTCATGATTCAGCCTTTTTCACGAGGGTAACTTTTTCTTTACTTAGCAATATCAGCCTGTTCCGGTACAAGCCGCCAATTGCACTTTTGTAGGCCTTCTTACTTATACCGAACGTTTTATAAATTTCATCAGGCGGACTTTTATCTGTGATTGTTGACTCACCGCCATGCTTCTTAAGGTAGTTAAGAATTTTAGTTTCAACCTCAGACCTTGCGCTGACACTCGGAGTTTGCAAAATCAAATCAATTTTATGGTCTTCACGCAATGCTTTGACAAAGCCCGTGCAGGAATCACCAATGGCAAGATCAGTAAATACTTCATTCCGATACAACACACCGAGATGAGTACCGTTTATCACCGCCTTGTAGCCCAGATCTGTTTTCTGGCATATCAATAAATCAACGCGCTGGTTCGGTTTAAAGTTCGCATGGTTCTCGTCTTCCAGATACTTATACAAGCGCGTACTGGCAATCATTCGGTCACTGGTTTTGTCGAGCATAGCGTAGGCAACACAACGACTGCCAACTGACATCTCGCCCAGTTGCTCAGAGCGCGGCACAAAAAGATCGGATCGGAGTCCCCAGTCCAGGAAGGCACCGTTGCGGGTCAGTGCCACCACATTCATAGCAGCACACCCGCCTGCTATGACACTCGGTATTGTAGTGGTTGCCACTAACGTGTCATCGACATCAATAAATACAAATACCTCAAGCTCATCACCCTCCGTGTAGCCGGCAGCATCACCGTCGCCTTTAGTACTATCGAGCAAAAGGACTTCACCTGAATCACCACCATCAAGGTAAATATCATAAGCGCCGACCCTGTTGATTCTCAGTCGGTTTATTTTGCCAAGATTGATCATCGGTGTGGATCACGCCGTCGGTTGCACGTCAAAGCAGGCAGTGTAACAACTGAACCGATCGATTGTATATTTTCAGACAGATTCTTAACGGTATGAACCGAAACAAAAAAAGGCGGACATTCCTTTTCAGGAATGCCCGCCTTTGTGCCTGCTATATTTGTTAGAAAGCTACTGAATCAGTTCAAGAGTCAACTGACCCACTGATGGCTGGCCACCCTGAAAATCAGAGTCCAGAGGAAACGAATTTACCAAATCAATTGGCGAGCGTGGAATGTCTGCATCGGCGGACGTATAACGAGTGCCCCCATCAGTGCCGGAATCATAGAGATTTAAATCGATAGTGATCAATGGTCGAAAGGCACCATTCTCATCGATCATCTGCAAACTGTTCACACCGACAAACCAGTCAGGACTTGGTGCGAGCATGGAGACCAGAGTCACCAGGGAGTAATCACGGTTCACTGTAAACTCTACCGATGTCGAGCCCGGGGACACTGCAACACCACCACCTTGAATCGCAGCCAGTGCTCGTCCTTCATCAATCACAGATTGTACTTCAGTAAGAAGGATGGAGGTTGCACCCGTCTCTGCCATCTCCTCTATACCGTCAGTGGCATTTTGACCCATCTCCCAAAAGATAGATTGCTCACTGTGTACCGCACCGGTTAACGGTGAAAAGTGAGGGTTACCCGGAAAATTTATTGGATGGGTATCAACACTCCAGGTCGCAACAAATGTCGCACGATACGTAGCTGCAAATGCAGTGACTACAGGCACATCCCCGCCTGTATCGGCATCAACATCTCCGGTATCAGTTTCATCTTCTGTTTCACCGGTAGTATCATCAGTGTCACTTCCGGTATCGGCTGCAGTCTCTTCGCTGCTATCAGCTCCACCGGCATCAGTACCCACAGCATTAGTTTCACCGGCATCGCTATCATCAGTATCACTTCCGGTATCGGTTGCAATCCCTTCACTACCGTCAGTACCACTGGTATCTGCTTCCCCAGTACTCTGGTCAGTGTCGGGTAACACCTCAAGCGGACTGCTGCCTGACCCGCAACCGGAAACTACAACCATACTCAAAAACGCCGCTGCCGCAGCACTGTTACGCAGGATTCTCGTAGACATTTGATAGAGCCTTTATTACTTCGTGGAATTAGAAAATTCAGACAGACACAAACCGCGCAATGCACAAGGCGGTTAGCCAAAAATACCGATTAGCTCAATAGTAGCAACATAGTCCCACCAGCGACTGGCGGCAGCAATTCTTAACCTTTAGAGCCTAACCTTGTCTTCTATTCCAATTATTCACAAAATTATCACGAATTTTCAGCCGCGATGAAATATCCAATGGATACCCGTATGAACCTTTCTGATCTAAGACTGAAACGTGCACGCGCTGCCCTACAGTCCTTTTTTATCGGCGACGCCTTATCAATGCCCGTGCACTGGTTCTACAACCCGCTGGATATCCAGCGGGTTTTCCCGGGTGGTATTAAAAAAATGGAAGCCGCACCGTCTTCTCACCCATCGTCAATCATGTCGCTCCACTCCACGACTGCGGGAGGCAGAGGCGCGCAAGGTAAACAAAATCAGACCAGAGCAAAACATGGCACCCAGGAAGGTACCGAAATCGTCGGGGATGTCATCCTTAAAGGCAAGCGACAATACTGGGGCATTGCTAATCAGCACTATCATCAAAGTCTGCCAGCGGGTGAAAACACGTTAAACGCCTGGTGCACCAGATTGTTAATGCGCAGCATCACAGCGAACAGCGAATACAATCAGGATCAGTTTCTGAATGACTATATCGACTTTATGACATCTGATCTGCCACAACACCCGGACACTTATGCAGAGTCATACCACAGAGGCTTCTTTGCAAACCTTGTAGCCGGCAACACACCAGATAACTGTGGAGCAATTACTCATGACACACCTTCAATTGGTGGCCTGGTTACTGTTATACCTCTCGCTATCCACCAGCTGGTTCAGAATCAAAACCTGAACACCGCACAAAACACATGCAAACAGCATCTATTTTTAACGCACCCGGATGAATCACTTGCCAGAGTGTGTGATTCACTGGTCGAACTTATTCAGGATCTGCTAATCAGACCCGATGATGAGGACCCGATGCCCCTGCTCATTAAAGCCAGTAAATCGATACCGAAAACCAGACTTGAACAATTAGTCAAAAAAGCGCCGAGTGATCTGCATGTCATCGGTGGTCACTTTTCAAGTGCGTGTTACATCAGTGACTCGTGGCCCTGCATGCTTTATCTGGCTGCCAAATATCAGCCAGACGTATCAGCTGCACTTATAGCTAATACAAACGCAGGCGGTGAAAACGCACATCGAGGTGCAGTGTTAGGCAGCGTTGTTGGTCTGATAAACGGTACTACCGCAGAAGAGCTTTTTGATCAGCTGCAGCACAGGGAATCAATCAATCGGGAAATCGATCAATTGCTGAGCTTAAGCTGAGATAGAACGCAAACTCTGACTGATCAACCAAAGTTTTGAAGTACTATCTGAAAAAATCCGATATTTCACCGCGGATATGCGGCCCGAGAATAGCTTTAAAACCTTCAACCTGCTGCTGGTATTCAGCCGGACAGTTTCTGCCAGTGCTCATTAGTCGTTTCGAAATTCTACTGATTGTCTGATCCTGAATCAGTGACATATCGGCACCAACGCTCCAGCAAGCTAAATCACCGAGACGCTGAGGGCCTGCCCGGTGCGAAGCAAAAAACGGGGTGTCCGGCTGGCGTCCGAAAAACCACCCGGCTAACACGGAGCCCGCTGACAATCCCGCTTCACCAAGAAACACTGCTGCCATACCGTCAACATAGGATTCTTCTATGCCAAGTACTGGCAGGTGCAATTGATTAACAAGCGCATGTCCGATCTCGTGCATAAGTACAAAAATACTCGTACTGGTTGCCTGATCTTTATCGTTAAAGAAGTTGGCAAACTGTTCCGAAAGTTCATGACACATGAATACAGCACCACCTTCACTGGTGACTATCTCATCAAACTTCTCCATCTCTTCCGGCATTTCACGATTTGAAAAATCACGGGCTGGAACATAAAACGCATTGGCAATTCCACAGTCTGCAAACACAACGTCGATATTGGCAGGCAGAATAAATGCCGCATTCATGCGCTTTATCAACTCAGCACTTGCGCGCGCATAATCAAGATCCAGCGACGTTTGTGTTTCAAACAACACAGGCAGCAGATCACCGGCATCCACACCTGCGGCCCCTGTTTTCCGAGTAATTG
>CAYPDN010000134.1:0-9566 GCA_964409445.1 uncultured Granulosicoccaceae bacterium | reverse complement strand
GGCAGAGCAATTCTTGATGATGCAATGGAACGTGCCACCAAAATGGGTGCCGGTAACGTTGCCACCATGCTGCGTCATGGGCCGCTGTTAGCCACCATGGAAGAGTTTGAAAAAGACGCCGACCTTATTGTGATTGGCAAGCGTGGTGAGCACTCTCATATAGATATGGAACATCTCGGTACCAATCTTGAGCGCGTTGTGCGGTCGACCAAAAAGCCGGTATTGGTTGCCTCGCGAGCCTTTAATCCGATTAAAAAAATGTTGATTGCGTTTGACGGTGGCTCAAGTTCTATCAAAGCGGTAGAGCACATTGTTAGCAGTGATATGTTTAAAGGACTTGAGTGCTTGTTAGTGCAGGTTGGCAGTGAAACCTCAAGCAATCAGAAGCCGCTGTGGGGCGCTGTTGCCGCACTTCGTGAGGCTGGATTTAGCGCGGAGTCACAGGTCATTCCGGGTGAGCCTGAAACGGTAATTTCTGAATTGATCGAGGCGGATAGTTTTGATTTACTGGTGATGGGTGCCTACGGTCACTCACGCATAAGAAATTTGATTATCGGTTCTACCACAACGCAAATGATTGGTGCCTGCAAGGTGCCGATAATGTTGTTTCGATAAGCTGCTAGTGGTCCGCTTGATAAATAAAGTAACTAACTTTTCTCAGCTACAGTCGTCAGTGCAAGGCGGAAAAGCGCAGGCATAGGTCATACGTCGAGCCATGCCTAACAAAATATGGCCAACGCAGCAATGGCGGCTGTAGCGAAGAAAAGTGTTACCTTATTTATCAAGCGGACCACTAGCCCAGGTCAGGTGTCCATTCGGGTGGTGCTGGCTGCACGAAACCTCGAGCGCTGCCGCCGGTTGCCAGCCAGGCGTTAATAGCCGATTGCACTTCGCGTTCACCGCGTGGTGAGGGTTGAACATCGGCCAGCATGTGCAGTACCTCCGGCGGCAGTACATAGGTCAGATTGGCAGAGTAGTTACTTGGCGCTTCGCCTTCAGCAGGCTTTTCTACCACCTCAAGAATTTGACCATCGTCTGAAAAACGAATGCTGCTGCGTGAGGCCAGTTGTTCTTTTGGAACTGACTTGATACTGACCGCAAGGTCTTCATCGTGTGACAAATAGAACGATAGAAAGTCCGGGATAAAGTTTGGTGGAATCAGGTAATCGGTTGCGGTCAGCAGAAATGGCGAGCTTACTATTGATTGCAGTAGTGCTTTACGTGAGGAGTCTGTGCTGCCAGATTTTGCAGTGTCAGTTACAGATTCCAGAGCAGTGGCAGTTCCGTCCAGTACTGCCTGTGTGACTGTTGTGCAATTTATACCAAAGTTCGATTCAACGTTGCTTGCGTAATTCTCTATCTGCTCAGCAAGGTGATGAACCACCAGCACAACATTCTGTACGCCAGCTGAGACCAGACCATTGAAATACAAATCAAGAGTTGGCGCGCCGTTAACAGGTAGCAGTGGTTTGGGATTTTTATCTGTGTGAGGTCTAAGCCTCGCACCGCGACCAGCCGCAAGCAGTACTGCGCCTCTTATCGGGCTCTTGGTAGTAGCGCTGGTGGTCATAGGGATAAAAAAGCGTTGGGGAGTGAACGGCTCGTTCGTGAACGGGCAACGGTGTAAATGTCATTGTAGAACGTTTCTTTGCCTTGTATACAACAATTGCCGTCGTGTCGTTGTGTGAGGTTGCGGCATTTGATAAATTTGGAAGCGGACCAGATAATACCTGCCGGGTTGTTTGCCAGCCCGTACGTGCGATAATTTTCCCTGCTAACTTACCATCCGGGCTATCACAAGAATGACCTCATCACTATGGAGGCTGGACGCGACCGACACCACTTTGCTGTTGATTGCGTCGGGTGAATCGGATGTGCCATCGATTGCGTGGTTTGGTGAATCTCTGCCGTCTGCTTTAGACAACAATGGTACAGATAACAATATTATTGCATCGATCACTGATCAGCCGTTGCCAATGGCGAAGCTTGATCAACCGGTTTCGCTGTCTTTGTTTCCGCAACGATCCACCGGTATAGATTGTTCGCAGGCACTAAGAGGCCACAGTAACGGCACTCTGTTTGATCATCACTTTGTGCGTACCAGCGTTGTCGAGACAGATGGCAGTCTGATGATTGAATTAAGTGACGTAAATGCAGGACTTGTTGTATCTATTAACGTCTCGTTGCATAAAGCAACCGGTGTACTCTCTATAGCTACAACCCTAAGTAACACTAAGGCAGCATGTTATACCGTTGACTGGCTGGCAAGTGCCACTATGTCACTACCGGGCAGTTATCGGGAGTGCATGCACTTACATGGTCGCTGGGGATTGGAGTTTCAGACACATCGTTCTTCTATTCCGCCGGGTGTATTGACGTTACAGAGTCATCGCGGCAGAACCAGTCATGAGCGCTATCCTGCAGTGATTGTTGGTAGTGTGGGTTTTAGTGAGCAACTTGGTGATGTAATGGCGGCCAATCTTGCATGGAGTGGCAGCCATTCGACCAGTGTTGAGTTGCTTAGTGATGGTCGGGTTTATTATCAGTCTGGTGTATCGCTCGATCCGGGTGAGCTGCAGCTGGAAGCTGGAGATTCATTCGCGGCACCAGTTTGCTATTTTAAAAGACATTCATCATCCGGTATGAATGCAGTGAGTCAGGCATTGCATCAGTACATGCGTCTTGAGGTGTTGCCCGAATGGACACGCAGCCAGAGACCAGTGCACGCTAACAGTTGGGAGGCGCTTTACTTTAATCACGATATCGACGCACTTAAGTCATTAATTGATGCAGCAGCAGAGGTAGGTGCTGAGCGTTTTATATTAGACGATGGCTGGTTTCCGGCACGCCGCTCGGATAACGCAGGGCTTGGTGACTGGGTAGTTGATAAAACTGTATACCCGAACGGCTTACACCCGGTTGTGGATCATGTTCGTTCTCGCGGCATGCAGTTTGGCTTATGGTTTGAGCCTGAAATGGTAAATCCGGATAGCGGACTCTATCGCGATCATCCCGAGTGGGCGCTGCACCTGAAACCTTATGAAACTCCGCTGGCCAGATATCAGCTGGTACTGGATATTGATAATCCGGATGTGTTTGATTACTTATATACAAAAATATCTGCTCTGCTACGCGAGTATAAGATCGATTACATCAAGTGGGATCATAATCGGGATATTATTCTCGCGGGTGATGGCACACGCAGCCGTATGGTACGCCAGACCACAGCCTGTTACTGCCTAATGGACAAGCTCACCAATACGTTCAAAGGGCTTGAGATAGAATCATGTAGCTCAGGTGGTGCACGTGCAGACTGGGGGGTGCTGAGTTATGCGGGTCGTGTCTGGACATCAGATTCCATTGATGCGATCGATCGGGTGAATATTCAGCGCGGTTATAGCTACTTCAATCCACCTGAGGTAATGGGTGCACACGTTGGGCATGCCGAAGCACACCTGACAGGGCGAGTCATTAATATTCATACTCGTGCCATAGTCGCGCTGCAAGGGCAGTACGGTTATGAAATTGATGCACGCAAACTGAGTGCTGAAGAAAAAAAGATACTCTTAACGTATGTCTCGCTGTACAAAGACAATCGTGACTGGATAGCATCAAGCACCTCCTGGCGGCTTGATTCAACTATAGAGAATCTGGTTTGCTGTGGTCTCGTTTGTGATGCAAAGAAAAAATCATGGTGGTTTGTAGTGGCACAAGCGAGTCTGCCTCAAACGTTACCCGGGCAGATTGTGCTTGCTGGTTTAAAGCCTGATGCGACGTACCGGGTCAAACTGATCAGTCAAAACAAAGAGCAGCTGACAGACTTTACAAAAAAACTGCCTGCATGGATGCTGGAAGAAGTATCGGTAACTGGCGCACTGCTAATGACAGTCGGTCTGTCATTGCCTGTTATGCCAGCTCAGTCAGCAGTGTTAATTGAGGTTGTGTTGCAGTGACTGCGTCCAGAGTATTCTATGCACCGGGCAGGGTGAACCTGATAGGCGAATACACCGATTTTAATGGTGGCCTGGTGTTCCCTTGTGCGATCAATCGAGGCACGCGTGTAGTAGTGACTGAAGACCCGTCATTGACTGGTGTAGAGCTCTTTTCAGAAAATTTTGAGTTTTCAACTGCTTTGCAGGTTGGCACGGATACCATGCCAATCGGCAAAGAGTGGGTAAATTACCCGATAGGGGTTATGGTTGAGTTTGCCAAACTCGGTTATGAATCTCGCGGTCTCAGATTGCACTTCTCCGGCGACTTACCACAGAGTGCCGGCCTTTCATCTTCTGCGTCTATTTCTGTGCTGACTGCTTGCGTGGTTAACAGTTTGACCGGTGCCAATCTGACTGCTAAAGAGATAGCATTGCTGGCGCAACGTGCTGAAAATACCTTTATTAATCTGCAGTGCGGCATCATGGATCAGTTTGTGATTGCTGTAGCTGAAAAGGACTGTGCGATAGCGCTTGACTGTGACTCTCTGGAGTACGAGCTTGTGCCACTCAATATGGGTGACTACCGCATAGTGATTGGTAATACCAATCAGCCTCGTGAGTTAAAGGGCAGCGCCTATAATGACAGAGTGGCGGAGTGCCAGTCTGCGTTGAAGTTACTGGCGCCAGTCACCAGCGCTACTCAGTTAGCGCATATAAGCCCGGCACAGTTACAGGAGAATTATCATTTGCTAACCGATGATATAGTTCGTAACCGTGCAACACATGTCATTGAAGAATCAGCCCGTGTTAAGCGTGCCACCATTGCCTTGAAAGCCGGGCATCTGGAGGATTTTGGCGAAATGATGTTGCAGTCTCATGAGTCATTGCGAGATTTGTTCGAAGTATCAAGCACCACCCTCGATTGCATGGTTGATCTGGCGATGAAAAAAGAAGGAGTTCTCGGTAGTCGCATGACAGGTGCGGGCTTTGGCGGATGTACAGTGAGTCTGGTGCATGCAAATTCTGTTGAGAGTTTTATCCAGGACGTAGGTGCGGCATACAGTGTGGCGATGAATCTGCAGGCAGATTTCTACGTGACTACCGCCTCTGCCTGCGCTGGTGAGGTGAGACAGTGAGTGCCACAGGCAGTGGTACCACTAGTGGCGGAAAATGGAAAACTCGCTGGCATCCGTTACCAGAAAAGTGTAATCGAATGAAATCTGTGGCATGAAACTAGGCGTATGTTATTACCCGGAACACTGGCCGGAATCGGTATGGCCTGATGACGCATGTCGCATGCGTGAACTTGGAATTAGTGTGGTGCGGGTGGGTGAGTTTGCCTGGAGCCGGCTGGAACCGGTGCGAGACGACTTTAACTTTGATTGGCTGCAACGCGCACTCGATGTGCTGCACGCGGAAGGGCTGGAAGTCGTGCTCGGTACCCCCACTGCAACACCACCCAAGTGGCTGATAGATGAATCTCCGTCGATACTTGCAATTGATGAGTCTGGTAAGCCGAGAGGGTTTGGTTCAAGACGTCACTATTGTTTTTCGTCGACGTCTTACCGTCAAGAGTGTTCTCGAATTGTTGAAAAAGTAGTTAAAGAATTTGGCCAACACCCTGCAGTGTCTACCTGGCAAACCGATAATGAATTCGGATGCCACAGTACTATTGTCAGCTACTCGGAAGATGCGCTGGTCGCTTTTCGCGAGTGGTGCAGGGTTCGCTACGGTACGATAGAAAATCTCAATACACTATGGGGCAATGTATTCTGGAGTATGGAGTATGGAGGCTTTGAGCAAATACCATTGCCGATGTTATCTGTGACAGAACTTAATCCTGCGCACCGGCTGGCATTCTGGCGATTTTCCTCAGATCAGGTAGCATCCTTTAATAAGCTGCAAACTGATCTCATCAGAAAGCACGCACCAAATCGCGATGTGATGCACAACTTCATGGGCAACTTCACGGAGTTTGATCACTACACCACGGCAGTTGAGTTAGATATCGCTGCGTGGGATAACTACCCGTTAGGGTTCCTTGATCGTGACGGTGTCAATGAAGACGATCAAAAGAAATGGTTCCGCACTGGTCACCCTGATTCCTCTGCTTTTCACCATGATCTATATCGGGGCATGGGGCGGCTATGGATTATTGAACAGCAACCCGGGCCCGTGAACTGGGCGCCGCATAATCCGGCACCGCTTCAGGGTATGGTGAGACTCTGGGCACTGGAAGCAATGGCTCATGGTGCAGAGTTGATGTCATGGTTCAGGTGGCGGCAAATGCCAGTGGCGCAGGAGCAGATGCATACCGGACTCCTGCTACCTGATGGCAGTGAAGATGAAGCGGCAGAAGAAGTCAGATCTTTATGCAAAGATCTTGAGAAAATTGAACAACACAATAATGAAGCCGGATCCCAGGTTGTACGGCAGGCAGAAGTCGCGATGGTGTTTGACTATGTCGGAGATCAGATGCTCCGCATACAACCTCAGGGAGATAACTATGGTCCGCTTGAATGGGTGCAGGATGTTTATAGCGCTATACGACGCTGTGGTGTTGATATAGATATTGTTCCTCCGGGTGCAACACTGTCTGAATACAAGTTAGTGGTACTGTCGAATAGTGTGTCGGTTGATGATGCACTGGTAAAAGAGCTAATGGCATGTGAAGGACATGTTGTAATTGGTCCGCGCTGCGGTAGCAAGACTGATGAATATTCTATTCCGGCTTCACTGCCGCCTTCGTTATTAACGTCTCTGTTGCCAATAAAAGTAACCCGCGTTGAATCTCTGCCTGATTTTGCCAGTATCGAAACTTCCAATGGCTTTACGGCAGTTAGATGGCGTGAGAAAGTAAGTACTGAAATTGAAGCCGCAGCAACCTTCCCGGATAGCTGGGGTTTTCATTACTGTGATAAAAAAAATCACTACCTGAATGCCTGTCTGGATAAGCAATCGCTGTTGAAATTTGTCGAGGCGCGTTTAAAAGAGGCCGGTGTTCGCACAACAGCTTGCAGCGAAGGACTACGCCTTAAGTGTCACGGATCATTGGTTTTTGCGTTTAACTATGGTCCGGATGCTGTCACATTAGACAAAACACAGAACTACATAATTGGATCTGCGGAACTTGCAGCGGCTAGTGTCGCCGTCTGGCGGGCGTAAGGCTAGCGAATGCGTTGCGTACTTTCAGTATCGAAGAGAAAAGCACGTTCGGCACTAAAGCGTGCAGTAAAATCGCCGCGTGCATCAGTGAGCTGGTGCTCTTCAAGTGCCATTGTTAATGGTGATTCACTCTCGGCGTCCGCATAGCCGAATGATGAACCCCCCAGACTTTCCACCACCTCTATTCGTGTCTGCAGCGTCGCGTCACCAGTGGAGGTAAAGTGCTCGGGGCGAATGCCCACCTGAACTTTGTCACCCGCGTTGAGAATTGACTCACACGGTATAGATAAATCATCCCCTGAGTAGTCGGCAAGTGCCACGGTTGCAGTGCCGTTGCTCTGAGTTACCACTGTAGCATTAAGAAAATTCATTTTAGGTGAGCCAATAAAGCCACCGACAAAAGTGTTGTCAGGATCATTATAAAGATGCATCGGTGCGCCCGCCTGTTCGATTCGACCGTCGCGAAGCACCACAATTTTATCTGCCAGTGTCATCGCCTCCACCTGATCATGAGTAACGTAGATCATGGTTGCACCCAGATCATTGTGCAGCTTTGCGATCTCGAGGCGCATGCGAACCCGAAGCTCGGCATCGAGGTTTGAGAGTGGCTCATCAAAAAGAAAAACTTTGGGCTCGCGCACAATTGACCGACCAATGGCAACCCGCTGTCTCTGTCCACCGGAAAGTGCTTTGGGTTTGCGATCCAGCAGCGGCTCGAGGTGGAGAATTTTTGCAGCCTTTTGCACACGCTCTTCAACCATTGCGGGATCGTGGCCTGTCATTTTCAGCCCGAAGCCCATGTTCTCTTTGACGGACATGTGCGGGTAGAGCGCGTAGGACTGAAACACCATGGCGATGCCTCGATCGGCAGCATCGATTTCAGTGACGTCTTCGGAATCGATAGAAATAGATCCGCTGGTCGCGTCCTCCAAACCCGCGATCAGCCGCAACAGGGTGGACTTTCCACAGCCCGAAGGCCCGACGAAAACAGCGAACTCGCCAGCATTTATAGATAAGTCAACTCCGTGGATGACATCAACACGACCGAACGATTTTTTTAATGCATTGAGTTCGACATCAGCCAAGAGAGTTTGCCCTGTGTGTTTCAGCGTGGGCCATGGTAACCGTGTTGATCAGGTGTTTTCAATCCGGGGGTGCCGCAGGCACCATGAACATTCTGGTCGGAGAAATCTTTTTGTGATTACTGCAAACGGGGCTGAGACGGGTGTCTCATAGCGTAACTTCATCAATCTGGAAGTCTGTTCGGGCTTCGCATTTAGGCACTTGTCGGACGCTCGAGCAATGGTATCCTTGAACGGCTGAAATGCTATATAAGTGCGGACCACCGCTGGCCGTACTCCAGTCAAAACGGGAGAATTCACCACATGAAATTCAAGTTAAACCAACTTGCGGGCATTGCCGCTGCGACATTGATGTCTGCGGGTGCAATGGCCAGTGACCTGATCATCACCTTTGATGATTTAAACCCTGATAAAAAAGCCGCGTATGAAGCTGCTGTTGAGGCTTTTAAAGCAGCCAATCCGGATATCAATGTTGTTGCCAACAATGGTGATCGCGAAGCACACAAAGACACTATCCGCGGCGCGCTACAAAACGATGCACCTGACGTTATCACCTGGTACCCGGGCAACCGCATGGGTCCTTTCGTTGATGCAGGGTTATTTCTTGACATCTCTGACCTGTGGGAGTCGGATGAAAATTTGTCAGCCAAGTTCAATGCAATCAAGCCAACCATGTCACGCGACGGAAAGCAGTGGGGCGTGCCTTACTCTTACTACCAGTGGGGTGTGTACTACCGTAAAGACATCTATGACAAGCTTGCCCTGTCAGAGCCAACAACATGGGACGAAATGCTTGGCAACTGCGATAAGTTAAAAGAAGCCGGTGTTACTCCTTTTACTATTGGTACCAAGTTTCTTTGGACTGCTGCCGGTGTATTCGATTATCTGAACCTTCGTACCAACGGTTATGATGTACATAACGATTTAACTGCAGGTAAGATCAAATACACAGACGACCGCATTCGCGCCACCTTCGCTAAGTGGGAAGAAATGCTTGATCGTTGTTCATTCGTCAATACTCACGCAACCATGTCATGGCAGGATGCGATCGCACCTTTCGCCAATGGTGATGCTGCGATGTATGTTATGGGTAACTTCTCTGTTGGCCAGTACAAAGATGCCGGTCTGACGGATGAGCAAATTGATTTCTTTCAGTTCCCTGAAATCACAGAAGGCCTTCCGCGTGCTGAAGAAGCACCTGCAGATGCTTTCTTTATTCCTGCGAAAGCAAAGAACGTAGAGAACGCCAAGAAATTCCTCGCGTTTATTGCGACTCCTGATATTCAGAGTGAGTGGAACAAGTCTATCGGTCAGTTGCCACCAAATGCCGATGCCGAGATCAACAGTGATGACAAATTCATTGTTGAAGGTATGGCGACTCTGTCAA
>CAYPDN010000133.1:0-9585 GCA_964409445.1 uncultured Granulosicoccaceae bacterium | reverse complement strand
TCTACCGAGAGAACCAATCCCACACCAAACATAGCCACGACACAGACAAAAAAAACGGGAAAAATTCTACTCATCCGCCGAATATAAAAGTCACGCAGCGACATTCGCTTTTCAAACAGAATGACACTCATCAGCATGCCGGAAAGTCCGAAAAATATATCGACTCCCATCCGGTCTTCCCATATACCGCCAATGTCATAAAAGTGACCGCACAATACCATCAGGATTGCCATGCCACGCCAGCCGTCCCACACAAGCACTCGATCAGTGCCGGCTGAAGAGCCATCTGTATCACTGTTAAATATAGATTTAAAGAACTTCACTGGAATCGCTGCAATAGTCAGTACTGAGTTTGAGTACACATCATCGAGATACAACGTGCGTTCGTGAGATTATCTTTATCGCATCCGGGAAACACAAGCCAATTATAACTCGGACCTTAAAGCGCTATCTGTCTACTGACCAACAAACGCCACTCTGCACTGAACTGGTAGATTGCCGGTGTGTGGAGAGCAGGCTAACAAGCAGGATACGAGCCGTCCTCATCATGTGTTTCATTTCCCACAAGAGCCGGTGTAAAAACACACACAAGCTTCAGATCCGTCAACGCCTCGAGTTTGTGGCGCTCGTGATTATCAAGCGTGTACATATCTCCAGGACCCAGCTGGTATGCCTTGCCTCTGCGCACATCAGTCAGCCTGGCATTGCCTTCGATAATCAAATTAGCTTCAACATGGTTCTTGTATTCGAGCTCTATTGACTGACCAGACGCGACTGTAGTCATCGTTAGCGTAAAGCCAACATCATCCGAATTAAGCAGATATCGGGCACTGCTCCAGACCCCGGCTTTCTCGCCATAACTGCCAGATGCTTTAACATCATCAAGACTACGTACGATCACAGACTCACTCCGGTAGTATTCGCTCCATCGCATTCTAGTGGGTCGTCCCAAAAGTTCGCAAACACTTTTCTTCGCAGCTGCCGCCATGGCTGCGTTAAAAAAACTCGACGTAGGCCCACTATGCCTGCGTTTTTCTGCCTTGCCCTGACGACAGCTGCTGTGAAAAGTCTGTTCACGAACTTTCGAGACGACCCACTAGCGCTTCAGACCAACGACAGATCGACAATTAACTACTAATGATGCAAGCTCCTAACATAACAACAAGCTCACTGGAAGCCTCGTGAATCACGCAGAAGCTATTTCTTTCGCCGACGTGCTATCCGCTCAGGAACGTCTCAAAAATCATGTATACGAGACGCCACTGCTGGAGAGCCCGCTGCTGAACGATGTCGCTGGTCGACGCATACTAATCAAAGCTGAGTGTTTGCAACATACCGGATCTTTCAAGTTTCGCGGCGGCACATCCGCCATCACCAAGCTCACTCCAGAGCAACGAAAATCGGGAGTGATCGCCTATTCTTCCGGCAACCACGCACAAGGTGTTGCGCTGGCCGCCAAACGCGCTGGAGTAAAAGCTGTCATCGTCATGCCGAACGATGCACCCGCTCTAAAAATTGAAAATACTCGAAGCTATGGCGCAGAAGTAGTCTTATACGACAGACCCGGAGGAGAAAATCGCGAAAAAATCGGCCAGCAGCTCGCCGATGAACGCGATTTGTATTTAATCAAACCTTACGACAACGCTGAAGTCATCGCCGGCCAGGGAACCTGCGGATTAGAAATTGCCGAACAGGCTAAAGCTTGCGGCATCACCAAAGCAGATGTTTTGGTCTGTTGTGGCGGCGGTGGTTTGACATCAGGTATTGCCATCAGTCTTGAAGCAATGGCATCTGATATGACCGCCAGACCGGTGGAGCCCCGTCACTATGATGACGTCATCCGTTCGCAGCAAAGTGGTCAGCGCGAAGAAGTATCTACAGATCAATCATCGATCTGCGATGCCATCGTTACCCCGTCCCCCGGCGCTTTGACATTCCCAATCATCAAACGCCTGTGCAACAAGGGCATAGTCGTCACCGATGCCGAGGCCTTACAGGCAATGGCGACCGCCATGCAATATCTTAGAGTTGTTGCTGAGCCTGGAGGGGCAGTTGCACTTGCTGCAGCCATATACCATGCAGACGAAATTGAAACAGATACGGTAATTTGCGTGATCTCTGGCGGCAATGCTGATCCGGCAACGATAAGGCAAGCCCTGCCGTCATAAATCTGGTATAAACCCGAGTGATAACTGACGTAGAAATAGTGACCTGATCACGCGCATACCGGGTAAATGCATCTGGTTTTGGCTGAAAGGGTCACGATTGCCGATCAACTATCGCATTTAAGGCGTGTTCGATGCATAGGATAGCGAACTTCAAGAACAAGCCGGCAAGTACCAGAATCACCCACTACAACGATCTCAGTCAATAAATATAAGAAAACCGGTAAAAAACCCGCATGAGAAACATTAAAGTCATACTAGCAATAGTGGTGGTAGCACTCATCGCTGCATTTTTCATTTTTGATCTTGGACAATATCTGTCCATTGACTATCTGAAATCCAAACACCAGGTGCTGGTTGACTACGCAGCTGAAAATAAAGTAATAGCTCTTGGTGGTTTTTTCCTGCTTTATGTCGCTGTTGCGGCTTTGTCTCTTCCGGGTGCTGCACTCTTAACACTTGCGGGTGGTGCAATATTCGGTTTTATAACAGGTCTAATTCTGGTGTCATTTGCATCGACTATAGGTGCCACACTGGCGTTTCTCTTTTCGCGTTTCATGTTTCGGGATGCTGTGCAAAAGAAATTCTCGTCACATCTGGAGACTATCAACAACGGCATGAAGGAAGAAGGTGCCTTTTATCTGTTTACGCTCAGACTTATCCCGGTGGTACCTTTTTTCGTCGTTAATCTGCTCATGGGACTGTCAACTATAAAAACACTGGTGTTTGCATGGGTTAGCCAACTGGGCATGCTTCCTGGTACTGCGGTTTTTGTTAACGCCGGAAATCAGCTGGCACAAATTGACACGCTGAAAGATATATTATCTCCGTCTTTGCTTGCTGCTTTTGCGCTGCTTGGGATATTCCCGATAGTTGCAAAGAAACTTATTGAACTTTACAAAAAGAGGAAGTCATCCGTTGCACACCGCCCCGAGTAGTTTTGATACAAACATCATAGTAATTGGTGCAGGCTCTGGCGGACTTATCGCCTCACTAATCGCAGCAGCTGTAAAGGCAAAAGTGACGCTGATAGAAAAACATCAGATGGGAGGCGACTGCCTCAACACCGGCTGCGTGCCCTCCAAGGCACTGATCAAAAGTGCTCGTTTTATGTATGACATCAAAAATTCAGCTAAGTACGGTGTTAAGAGCGCCACTGCTGAATTTGAGTTTGCCGATGTCATGGAGCGAGTTCAGGACGCAATTAAAAAGATCGAGCCACACGACTCAGTTGAACGCTTTACCGGCCTTGGAGTCGATTGCATCTCTGGTGAAGGTAAAATTATCGATCCATGGACCGTTGAGGTTAACGGTCAAAAAATTACAGCACGAAATATTATTCTTGCCACCGGTGCACGACCGTTCGTACCGCCTATTGAAGGCCTTGATCAGGTTGACTGGTACAGCTCCGACAATATCTGGGAGCTACGAAAGCAACCAAAAAGAATGATTGTTCTTGGTGGTGGCCCAATTGGCTGTGAACTGGCACAGTCATTTTCAAGACTTGGCAGTGAAGTCACTCAGGTGGAAATGGCACCAAAGATCATGGGCCGTGAAGATCCGGAGATTTCAGAGCTGATTGAAAAAGACTTTATAACCGAAAACATAAACGTTCTGACAAACACAAAAGCTGTCGCCTGTAAAAAAGGTGCTGAACAATTACTGGTTTGTGAACAAAACGGTAAAACGATTGAAATTCCGTTCGATGCCATGCTAATTGCGATCGGCCGAAAACCCAATGTCGAAGGCTTTGGACTCGAAGAACTCGGCATTAAACTGCGAAAAAACACCACCGTTGAGACAGACGATTTCCTGCGCACCAACTATGACAACATATTCGCAGTAGGTGATGTTACAGGCCCGTACCAATTTACCCATACAGCATCTCACCAGGCATGGTATGCCACAGTAAATAGTCTTTTCGGTCAATTCAAAAAATTTAAAACAGACTACTCGGTTATTCCATGGGCAACTTTCACGGACCCGGAGGTCGCACGAGTCGGTCTGAACGAAACTGAAGCGAAGGAACAGAATATTCGCTATGAAGTCACTACCTACGGAATTGACCATCTGGATCGCGCTATCGCAGACAGCGCAGATCACGGTTTCGTAAAGGTTCTTACCGTTCCAGGTAAAGATCGCATTCTGGGCGTCACGATTGTGGCCGCACATGCCGGTGACTTAATCACTGAATTTGTCACTGCAATGAAATACAAGCTGGGTCTTAAAAAAATACTCGGCACTATACATACCTACCCAACCATGTCTGAAGCTAATAAAGCGGTCGCTGGAAACTGGCAGAAAGATCATGCGCCGCAGTTTGCACTGAAAGTTCTAAAACGTTATCACAGCTGGCGTCGTGGAAAAAAATCTAAGCAATCAGCAACCAGCACTTCTCCAACCCAGGAGTCCTCATGAACAATGCAGGCCCTGGAGCATTAACCTTCTCGCATCAAAAATCGATCAATTCCGGTGCAGCAATATGATATCCCTGCACCAGATCAACACCTAACTCGAGTAACTTCACAAGCACATCTTCTGACTCTACCGATTCAGCAATAGTCTGCTTGCCCAGCGTTTGAGCAACATCGTTAATTGACTTCACCATAGCGTAGTGAATGGGGTCTTCCATGATGGCACGAACAAATGTGCTATTTATTTTGACAAAGTTAACGGGTAGTTTTTTTAGATAATTAAACGAGTTAAGTCCACCACTAAAATCATCCATCGCAAACTTACAGCCAAGCGCACCCAGTTTATCCATAAAGCCGGATACCGCAGTAAGGTTAGTACTCACCGCTGACTCACTTACCTCAAAACATAAAATCGAAGGATCGACAGCGGACTTTTTTAACTTTTTGAGTAAGTATTCCAGAAACTCCTCATCGTTCAGTGCAGATCCACTGAGATTTATGCAACACAGTTCCAAACCATCGGTAACATGGGGTTGTCCCTCAAGCCAATCTATTGTTGCATCAATCACTGCTATATCCAGCTTGACGGACAAACCAAATTTCTCAGCCAGTGGCAATACCACACCGGGTAAAAGAAGTTCACCTTCCAGTGATGGCAACCGCATAAGTACTTCTATTTTTGTATTTGCATCAGCAGGCTCACCGGGTGCTGCGATCCTTTGCAACGCCAACTTAATACGGCGCTCTGTTATTGCATCTTTAACATATTCATCCTGGTGCTGCGCGTCCTGCTGGCGATCAGTTGCAGTTTCAGCCTCGCTAAACACAGCCACCTGATTACGCCCTTTGTGCTTAGCTTCATAACAGGCAGCATCAGCCGCACCAAATAATGCAGAGCGCGTATTCCAGCGCTCATCGATCATCACCAGACCAATACTTGCTCCAACAGAGAAAGACTTTCCCTCCCAAAGAAATAGAAAACTCTCAACTTCGGCACGCAACTGAGTAGCGAGTCTCATCGCCTCAGCCAATCCAACGCCATAAATTAAAAGCCCGAATTCATCACCACCAAGGCGCGCAAGCACATCACTCTTTCTAACCAGGTTCGTGAAGAGCGTCGACAACTGACGCAACAATTCATCCCCTGCCAGATGGCCCGCCGTATCATTAACTCGCTTAAAGTTGTCCAGATCAATAAAACACAACGCCTGATTTGCAGCAGACGCACGACTTATCGCATCGTTGCAGCGCAATTCAAACTCACGGCGATTAACCAGCCCGGTTAGAGAATCATGACTTGCATGATACGCAACAATGCTGGCACTGTGATGCTGTGATGTGCAATCCCACCCGACTCCCCGATAACCGATATGTTTTTCCTGCAAGTCGAAGACCGGAACACCAGACAATCTCACTACCCGCTTTTCTCCATCTTTGTGCTGCCAGATATACTCACGATCACGGAACGGTAAGTGTTTTTTAAGATCAACCAAAAGCACCTTCCACTCAGCCACATCATCTTCATGTACATGCCTTGCAATCAGAGTTGCAAGCGAAATATTCAACAAACTACTGGACTCAACGCCAAGAAATTCTTTCATCTCCATCGAGATATGCGTCAAGCGCTGATCAGCATCCATTTCCCAAAAGAAATCTCCAGCGGCTGATGCATAGTCAGTCAGCTTGTCTATCGTGTGCTCAAGCTCAGTGTGCAACATAGCTACCGGCTGTAATGAAATAAGAACAAGACTGCGATCAGTCCAAAGCACATTGCTCACATAGGCTGAGAAGCTTTGATCACCGCGTTCGATACGCGTCGTTAAAAAGTGGGCATCACCTGCCAATGAGGTCGATACATTAGGATTCGTTGCCGGAGACACCGAAGCCAAAGCACCCGGTAGCGCCTCAATACTGGCGCGATCTCGATCACTAAACCAATTGGATACCGACTGATAATTATTGTTCGCATCTTTTTGCAGCAGCGCTTTCGCTGCCGTATTAGCCTGCACCGGCACCCAGTTTTCACAAACAATCATGGGTTGATTAATATTCTGGAAAAACAGTTCATCACTAGCCAACTGCGAAGCCGACTGATGCGTCGTGCCACCACCTCTGTGACCGTGGCGTTTTTCAACAAAGTGGCTGGCACTGCCAGTGTTGCCAGTCACACCTGGCGCGGCATTTTTATTTTGCGTTACTTCAGGCACACAATAAACTGCCTTTGCATCAGCGCCATTCCATCGCACAGAGCAGGATTGCAGTCGCAGATCATGCTCGTCTCCTGAGGCATTAACAGAACGAATCGTTTTCACTTCGCCGTCATCTCTGTCTGGGACCAGCCTGCGAATTTCTGCAGCCCCCGGTGATGATCCTTTACTGCCCATCATTTCAAGCCAGCTGTCGTTGGCGTAGATAAGTTCGTAGTTGCGATGGATCAATAGACCAAATGGTGATTGATTTATAACGTCGCGCAATTGCAACTCGGTGCCAAGCAGCAATTGATAACTACGGTGCAACTCATCAACACTAACTACAGAGATTTCGATACCACAAATTTGACCGGTCCGATTAAACACGGGGCTGCGGACAAAGTATTTGCCGGCAGTACGCTTACTCAGCACCTCGCCTGCCGTTATTTCAGCAGTGCCGGTTTCAAGCACACGCAACTCTGCTGCATGCACCAGGGCAGCACCTCGGTCAGAGAGAAAATCGAAATCGGTTTGACCTACAAGCTGATTGGGGGAAGCCAACTGCAGGGATTCGGCGTAGCCAAGGGTTGAGGCGCGATAGGTCAACTGCGCATCTTTCAGCGCGGTATTACGTGGTCTTCCTGTCCCGGCTCCGATCGGTTGTGATGCCATTCAGCCTGATCTGTCTAAAATGTGGATTTCACAGAAATACTGCTGCAGACGCCTCGAGCGGTCAATCTGCTGTTGGCAGGACACTATCTCATTAGATCAGGATTATTACCGTGCGCTACCTCTATAACGCAGCCGGTGGCGGGCAGCAAAACAAAGTACCGCTTCAATTTCCGGGAAATCGCGGGTACTCAACCAAGGGCCGGCATTACCGGTATGCCGTATCAGGCGTACCAGCTATCAACTGATTTTTCAATCTGAATCAAGCTGTTATATAGAGTCTGTTTTTCATCGCTTGAAAGCGAAGACAAAACTTGAGCTTTGTGCTGCTCCATCATCGAGTCGACACGCAAATGTACATCTCGACCCTTGTCAGTCAGACACAACCGGACATTTCTGGCTTGCCCATCCTGCCCTTCGAATCGAAGCAGCTCGTTGCCAAGCATGCTTTTGACAGTCCGGCTGATCTGTCCTTTGTCCATGCCGATATTGGACCTGATGTCCGCCTGGCTCATCGCACCGGCCGTAGACAATAAAGAAATAATTCTCCACTCGGGGAGACGCAAATTAGCCCGTGCTTGCACCGCCTGGCCAATCTGACGACTAATCTTCACGTTCACCACGTTCAGTTTTACACTGATTAATGAGTGAAGCTCACCGTCGCCATCCTCCATACACTCTCACTCCTTTTCTCGTTGTGAATTCCTAGCATCCTAGCAAATAAATTTTGCCTGAGGAAAGTTAATGCCAGTAATTTTGTTACATACCGTTACAAGCCTTACCGCCCACCACTTACATCTATGAAAGCACCTGTCGTATAAGAAGCATCTGTCGACATCAACCACAATACAGCTTGTGCAACTTCGTCTGCAGTACCACCGCGTTTCATCGGGACTGCACATTTGACCCTGTCAACGCGCTGAGGTTCACCGCCACTGGCATGAATTTCCGTATAAATCACACCAGGTCGCACTGCGTTAACTCGAATGCCGGATTCGGCAACCTCAGTCGCCAAACCAATCGTGAAAGTGTCAACAGCACCCTTGGTTGCGGCGTAATCTATGTACTCATTCGGCGAGCCGAGCTTGGCAGCAATTGACGATATGTTGACAATACTACCTCCAGAACCACCATTTTCAGTCGACATATGCTTTACCGCTTCACGAGCGCACAGAAGCGAACCCAGTACATTTGTATTGAGCACACGACTGATGCGCTCCGCAGTCATATCTTCCAAAGCCATGTGCTGCTCGAGAATACCGGCATTATTTACCAGAGCGTCCACCTGACCGAACTCGGAGATTGCCGTCTCAAATAATCGAATTACGTCAGCTTCTGAACTGACATCGCCTGCAACCGCAATTGCACGCCCGCCGTTGGCCGCGATTTTTTCAACCACCTGTGACGCTGCAGCCTTGTTACTTTTGTAGTTAACTACAACCGCATAGCCTTTTTGTGCAGCAAGGACTGCAGTGGCAGCACCAATACCGCGACTTCCCCCGGTGACAACAACTACACTCATAACGAATAACCTCTGGCCTGGTTCTGTGGTTGTTTAGCTGACGCAGGCAATTGACCTGCAGGCTCCGGAACCAACGCATGGGATGCTGATCCTCCCTCGAACTCGAGGTTGCAATCCGGGTTTTGCAATGAATTTACAACATCCGTCAAAGGCGGATCGAATTAAGTCCGGCCTTACTACATATTTCTTCGATACTCACCACCAACTTCGAACAACGCATCGGTAATTTGTCCGAGCGAACAATGCTGCACAGCATCAACCAGTTCTGCAAATACATTACCGTTGGCCATCGCCACTGCTTTTAGTTTTTCAATCGACTTTGCTGCATCTGGCGCATTGTTTTGCTTGAAAGCTTCGAGCCGCGCTATCTGACTTTCTTTTTCTTCTGTAGTTGATCGCGCCAGCTCGATCACCTGTTCCTCTGTTGTATCTGCGGGGTTCGTAAATGTATTAACACCAATGATCGGCAGCGAACCATCGTGTTTGCGATGTTCGTATAACATTGATTCTTCCTGAATTTTACCGCGCTGATAACCCGTTTCCATCGCACCAAGCACACCACCTCTTTCAGAGATACGCTCAAACTCAATTAACACAGCCTCTTCAACCAGATCAGTCAGCTCATC
>CAYPDN010000132.1:3597-9589 GCA_964409445.1 uncultured Granulosicoccaceae bacterium | reverse complement strand
CGAAAAGATCGCCCCCGATAGTTCGCTCTATGATTTATATCCGACGCGAAAAGGCCGGTAGCGGAAGAAAATACTTTTAAGTTAACGTTTGATAACCGGGATTCAATTATAGCAGCAGATTATCCAGGCATTCCTGAATCACGATCAATACCGATTATTATGCAATAAATGCCATTAGCGGGCTATTTGCGATTGCGTGCCAGTTATTTTGAGCGTATTTTTGTAATTGAATACAACGCTAAAAGCCAGGCCACCCGTGCATCTATCCCGTTTTCCACGTCTTCATCTGGCACATTTGCCAACACCCTTAGAAAAAATGGATCGACTCACCAGGGAACTCGGCGGGCCGGAAATCTGGATCAAGCGTGACGACTGTACTGGCTTATCTACCGGTGGCAATAAAACCCGCAAGCTTGAGTTTTTAATGGCCGAAGCGCAGCAACAGGGCGCGGAAATCGTCATGACGCAAGGTGCCACACAATCTAATCATGCCAGACAAACTGCCGCCTTTGCTGCGAAACTCGGAATGGCTTGCCACCTGCTGCTGGAAGACCGAACCGGCTACAGGGACGATAACTATAATCTGAACGGCAATGTACTGCTCGATCTCCTGCACGGTGCGACCACCGAAACACGCGGCTCGGGCCTGGACATGCATGCCGAAATGGAAGCGGTCGCAGACAAGATTCGAGCATCAGGAAAGAAGGTATACACTATACCCGGCGGCGGATCGAATCCGACCGGTGCACTAGGTTATGTCAATTGCGCGCTCGAATTAATTTCGCAGGCAAACGATCAAAGCCTGCGTATTGATCATATTATTCATGCTACTGGCAGTGCAGGTACGCAGGCCGGGCTGGTGGTCGGACTTAAAGCCATGAATGCGAAGATCCCATTACTCGGTATTGGTGTGCGCGTGCCAAAAGAGATTCAGGAAAACAATGTCTACGCACTGGCACAGGCTACCGCAGAAAAATTGGGTTGTGCCGGTATTGTAAAGCGGGAAGATGTTGTAGCGAACACAGACTATGTCGGTGAAGGTTATGGCCTCCCTGCACCATCAACAATTGAGGCCATAGAAATGTTCAGTCAGTTAGAGAGCATACTGTTAGATCCGGTTTATTCAGGTAAAGGAGCTGCCGGGCTAATCGATCTGATTCGACAAGGCAAATTTAGTAAAAAAGACCGTATAGTTTTTTTACACACAGGCGGTTCTGCAGCATTATTTGGCTATACACGAGCATTTGAGAAAACAATGAACAAACACACGGTGCAGGCAGCCTGAATTAACTAAGATGAAATAGTCACATGCACATGAGATGGTAGTGATACCAGCTTCATGAAAATAACAGTCATCACCACCAACGAGGAAAACTACTAGTGAAAAAAACACTCATACCTTTACTGACTGCAGCCGCGCTTGCAGTCGGCACCACAACAGCCAGAGCCGAAAACGTCAACATTGGCGCACCCGCCTGGACCGGAGCTCAGGCAATTGCACACCTGATACAGGAAGTTGTTGTCACCAAGATGGGCGGCACCGCCGAGTTGGTACCGGGCAACAATGGCGCTATCTTTCAGGCCATGGATCAGGGCAAAGGAGATATCGATGTACATCCGGATGTCTGGCTCCCCAATCAGGAAAGCTTCACCAAGAAGTACGTCGACGAAGCTGGCACAGTTACGCTGAGCAGCAACAGCTACGAGGGCAAGCAGAACTTCTGTGTATCGAAAAACTTCTCAGAAGAACATGGCGTCACTTCCATCTTCGATTTAGCTCGTCCTGAAATCGCCAAACTAATGGACAGCGATGGCAACGGCGCAGGTGAGATCTGGATCGGAGCACCTGGCTGGGCGTCTGCCAACGTCAACGAAGTTAAAGTTCGAGACTACGGACTGATGCCATTCATGGAGCCTATTCGTGCAGATCAGGCAGTGATGACAGCACGTGTTGGCGATGCCATCAAGAAAGGTGAAGGCTATGCTTTCTATTGCTACTCACCACATGCAATTTGGTTTCAGCATGATATCGTCCGTCTGGAAGAACCTGCATTCGATGCGGAGAAATACACTGCTCTGCAACCTTCTGATGATCCTGACTGGTTTGAAAAATCGAGTGTAATGACAGAAGACGCGTTAAAGCAGGTGCAAATCGCCTACTCCAACTCACTGGCAGATCGCTCACCGGCAATTGCAGAATTACTCGCCAACATCGCACTAGACGGTGAGACGGTTAGCAGCTTTGCTTTCGAGATCGAAGGCGGCAAAGACCCGGCTGATGTCGCCAAAGAGTGGGTAGAAGCTAACGGCGATCGCGTAGACTCCTGGTTAGGTCTATAACACCACATTAGCGAGTGCCGATTCAGAACCAGGCAGTGAACAAGATTTTCGTAGGGTGATGAGATGCTGCATTCACCATGGATACCTGGGTTGGTGGATGCGCAAACTTTATCCACCCTACGCAACTCACGTTCACTATCAAACAACCAGCTCTGGATAGGCACTAACTAAATATTGTATTTTACCGGGAGTGCCAATGGCGCTCCCGGTTTGCTTTGCGCACCGACTCCCTACTATGCCACCAGATCCTCATCCATCAGACAATGATACTCCCGCTATCGTTATCAAAGACGTCTGGAAAATATTCGGTGACAACGCCACAGAAGCACTGGCATCTATAAAAAAAGAAAACCTCGGAAAATCAGAAGTGCTGTCTCGCTTCAACTGCGTGGTGGGAGTGGCTGATGTCAGCTTTGATGTTAAGCATGGCGAAATTTTTTGCGTCATGGGCTTGTCTGGCAGCGGAAAATCAACGCTTGTCCGACACATCAATCGGCTATTAGAACCCACTGCCGGCTCCATTGTGGTCAACGGCGAAGATGTAATGGCGTTCAACCAAAGCGAGCTTCGACGCTATCGCAACGAACATATTGCTATGGTATTTCAAAACTTCGCACTGATGCCGCACCGTTCAGTACTGGACAACATCGCCATGCCACTCGAGATACGCGGCCTAAACAAAAACCAGAGACTCGATATCGCACGCAAGAACCTGGCAATGGTTGAACTTAGCGGCTGGGGCAATAAATTTGCCCACGAATTATCAGGTGGCATGCAACAGCGCGTTGGCCTGGCGCGCGCGCTCGCCTCAGATCCTGAAATACTTTTAATGGATGAACCATTTAGCGCGCTTGACCCGTTGATTCGGCGACAATTACAAGATGAGTTTATGAAACTCTCAGCGGTGATGAAAAAGACAACTGTTTTTATCACCCATGATCTTGATGAGGCTGTTCGCATCGGTGATCGTATTGCGATAATGCGTGATGGGCGGCTGGTACAGGTTGGCACGCCGGAAGAAATCGTTATGCACCCGGCGGATGATTATGTATCAGATTTTGTAGCCGGGATCTCACGCCTTAAAGTCGTTAAAGCACATGCAGTAATGGTTGCAGCAAACGATCGCGACCAGATTATAAGCAGCACTGCACCAACGTTCGATCAGGACACCAATCTCAGTACTCTGATTTCAGCTGCCATTAGCCACGATGGTCCGCTGCGCATCGTCGATAACACGGGTACTACTGTCGGCACCGTTGATAAAGCAGGTTTGCTCAAAACAGTGATCGAAGGAACCGAAACCTCATGAGTCAGTCTGCGGAATACCTTGATAACAATACAGAGGAAGAGAACTATTCACAGCTCATCAGTGAGTTTGTCACCACTAACCCAAAATACTACGAGTCCAGATTCGAAAAAATCGGTGCCAGAACCGGATTCAGCTGGACTTTCAACTTTGGAGCCGCATTACTGGGACCTGTCTGGTTTGGTATGCGCAATTTATGGTCCTGGGGCCTGCCTTTTCTATTACTTGAGATCTTTGCATGGATTCAGATCGCACGTGGCACTTTCGGCAATCTGGCGGCAGATGCGATGGAGCGCATTACACAAATTGAAAGCACACTTGAATTCCGCCAAAAACAACTGGCGGCAGCAATCGAAAAGCAGGCAGACAATATTGCTGTGTTTGAACGGGCAATAACGTCGCTCGAACAAGCTATAAGTGATATTCAGACAGAAGCTGCGGCAGCAGCAGCTTCAGCCCCAAAGATTGTTCTGGCTGGCGTGGCGATGCTGTTACTAGTGAAAATTATAGAGGGATGTCTTGCAAACCCGATTTTAGAAAAACGATTCTTCAACTGGCTGTCCAACCGTGAGATTAAATCTGGTCTGAACCCTACCCGCACAATGATCAGTGCCGGATTTGTTTTGCTTGTCACTATTGTCAGTGTCATGGGCTTTGCATTTCCAAACCGCTTTAACCTGCTAAGTCAGTTTCCAACCACTGACGGTATACGACTTACTGCAATTAGCTGGGTTGAAAAACTGTTTAATGTAATGACCGAAAAAGGAGACTGGATATTTACCATTATCACTCGCGGTATCAGATGGGTGCTCGACAGCCTTGAACTAATATTCGTTGGCACTCCATGGATAGTCGTTGCGAGCTTTATTATCTTACTCACTGCATTGTCCGCCGGAAAGCGCGCCGCCATTTTTGCCGGAGCCTTTCTGGCCTACATGGGTTTTCTCGGCTTTTGGGAAAAAGCCATGACAACACTGGCTCTTTTAGGTACTGCGGCCGTGCTAAGCATCGTAATAGGGATACCACTGGGTTTGTTTTGTGCACGACGGCCACGGCTGTATAGTTTTATCAGGCCTGTCATGGACTTCATGCAAACGATGCCTGCTTTCGTATTCATGATTCCGGTAATCGCTTTTTTTGGCACAGGCAAACCGGCAGCGGTTGTCACCACGATGATATTTGGCGGCACCCCGGTGGTGCGGTTTACGGTACTCGGCCTGCGCGGTGTACCAGAATCAATTCGTGAAGCAGCTATCGCCTATGGCGCATCTAAGTGGTACTTGCTTCGAAAAGTAGATCTCCCACTTGCAGCTCCATCAATTTTGGCCGGAATAAATCAGACCATTATGTTAAGTCTGGCAATGGTGGTTGTGGCATCCCTGATTGGAGCAAAAGGACTCGGTGAAGATGTACTGGAAGCACTGCAGTATGCGTCCGTTGGCCAGGGTATTTTGGCGGGTTTTGCGATCTTGTTTTGCGCGATGATTTTAGACAGGGTTGTTCAGGGCAAGCGCTAAACGGCAGTTCGCTGCAGGGTTGTGATTAAATGCTGAAGCACTGTGCCTGCCAACCCCGTCATTCTAAGTGTCAGGCCGTGTAATACAGGCTTCCGGCAATCAGTCAGACCGTCAGAGCCAATGTTAATAAAAAAAAGCTTGCAGTTGATATCAGTATCTGGTGCGCTTTGAGCATGTATTAGTCTGTAGTTGAAAAAAGCACCATGCCGGGAGCAACTACAGATATAATCATGAGTGTGAATGTGGATGTAGGTGCAGCCAACTGCCACGCTGGACGCATTCCAACCAAAAAAAATCAGAGGAACCTAATAATGGTAAAAACTGCCGTCTTTGCAATGTCACTTGCAATTCTAACTGTCACCAGTCCTTTTGTAACCAAAACTGCAATAGCGCAAGAAGACCTGGCTAGCGTCAAGGCAGATCGCGATCACCTGCGCGACAGACTCCGAAGAGCTATCGCTGTATCAAAAGAAAGAGGCGCAAAGCTCGAGGCTGCTGAAGCCGGACGCAACGACCTCCGTGATCGACTCAGAAGAGCGGTTGCTTTTTCAAAAGAGAGAGGCAAAAAACTAGAAACTGCCGAAACGGGCCGTGACTACCTGCGCGGAAGACTGGGACGCGCTGTTGCCGTATCAAAAGAAAGAGGTAAAAATCTCAAAGCAGCTGAAGCCGGACGCAGCGACCTGAGTGGCAGACTCAGAAGAGCAATCGCTTTTTCAAAAGAAAGAGGCAGTAAACTCGAAGCAGCTGAAGCGGATCGCAGCAAATTGCGTGACAGACTCAGAAGATCAATTGCCTTTTCAAAAGAAAGAGGCAGCAAACTCGAAGC
>CAYPDN010000132.1:0-3497 GCA_964409445.1 uncultured Granulosicoccaceae bacterium | reverse complement strand
GCCTTTTCAAAAGAAAGAGGCAGCAAACTCGAAGCTGCTGAAGCGGATCGCAGCAACTTACGTGACAGACTCAGAAGAACAATTGCCTTTTCAAAAGAAAGAGGCAGTAAACTCGAAGCAGCTGAAGCGGATCGCAGCCACTTGCGTGACAGACTCAGAAGAGCAATTGCTTTTTCAAAATCATCACGTGCTGACCTGCAACAACAGCTCGCTTCCGCAAATGCTGCAAGCGACACAGCTGGCTGGGCCAGTGCGGTTGGAAGCTCATTGCAATCGAGCATTGGAGGCCTGCAGGGCACGGAGGTATCCACTACCAGCAATAATTCGGTGAAGGTTCAGCTCGGTAATATCGGTTTGTTTAGAACCGGTGGCAATGCCCTGAGCGCAAGCGGTCGAGCATTGCTCTCCGATATTGCACCACAACTTCTCGCCCAAAATGCAACTTATACAATCGTTGGGCATACCGACAATATTCCAGTAGGTGCCGGTAACCCGTTTGGCAGCAACGAAGCTTTGTCATTTGCACGCGCACAATCAACACTGGAGTTTCTGCGCACCCAGGGAGTTCCGGCTCAACGACTGTCTGCAGCTGGATTCGGTGCAGATGAACCTATTGCCGGCAACGATACAGAAGAAGGACGACAACAAAACCGCCGTGTCGACATTATCTTAAGAGCCCAGTAGGATCTTAAGAGCCCAGTAAGCTTTTGGTTATTGACGAAGCCATGCAATCTACTTTGCATGGCTTCTCTTTATATCAGAAACCTTTGTTGTGCGGCTTTGGTGTTTATATCCATCAGTTAACTGATGTGGTCAGGATGCAGTCGCTGAATGACGGTACACAATAGTAGGTCCATCATCAGGAAGCTCGGCGTTTATATCCACTACAGCCTTCAGTCGTTCTGCCAGTGCGATTGATCGAGTGTTATCCGGGTTTATATAGCTTACTGCTGTGTCCCACTTAAGGTGAGTAAACGCGTGGCTGAGCGATGCACTTGCGGCTTCAAAGGCAATGCCCTCGCCTTCTGCTTTTTCTTTCCAGATTGCCCAGCCAATTTCGCGTTCCGGCCAGTAAATCGGGTGCCACGGACCTGTCATACCGATCGGCTCCCCTGAACTGCGCTCTTCAATAATAAAAGTACCGTAGCCGCGCAACACCCACATACCAGTGACGTGTGCGAACGCTCTCCAGGCAAGGACCTTGTCGATTTCAGGCGGGCGTACAAATTTCGATCGGTCTGTCTGCATAAAAGACAGAAACCCGTCGAAGTCAGACATCTGAGGAGCACGGAGAATCAGGCGATCTGTCTCCAATACTGGTGCTGCAAGATGAACGCTATCCATTGAAACTCCTGTACCTGGAATCTAATGCACGGGATTAAAACCTATGAATATTATGTACCTTCGATACTCACCCATCAACAACATGAATATGCGCAAGCTAACAGCGACTATCTGCCACGAATACGTGGATCAAGCGCATCCCGCAGTCCATCACCCATGTAGTTAACGCTCAATACGGTTAATGAAATCGCAAGCCCGGGCCAGATAACCCGTGCCGGAGTCAGCTGCATAAAGTTGGCACCGTCATACAGCAATCTACCCCAGGTGGGAAAATCAGAAGGGAAACCCAATCCTAAAAAGCTGAGCGCTGACTCGGTAATAATGGCATTTGCAATGCCAAGCGTTGCCGACACCATGATCGGACTAAGCACATTTGGCAGTATATGCCGCAGAATAATTCTGCGCGAAGGCGTACCGATACTTTTCGCTGCAACTACAAATTCCTGCTCCTTAATTGTCAGCACATCACCGCGCACAATTCTGGCTGTCTGCATCCAGCTGGTAATACCGATGACAAAAACAATCAAAATAAAAATGCCGGTCTCTGGCCCGAACGCGGATCGCAATGTATCGCGAAACAACATGATAATCACCAGCAACAATGGCAACAGAGGAAGCGCTAAAAAAAGATCTGTCAGTCGCATCAATGGACCGTCCAGCTTTTTAAAGTAACCCGCCAACACACCAATGGCCGCACCCAGTAGTAGCGAAAGCGCCATCGCCACAACACCAACAAGCAGCGATACTCGCCCGCCCGCCATCACTTGTGCGAGTGTATCGCGGCCAAGATTATCTGTACCCATCGGGTGCTCCCACGACGGCGGCAGATTCTTGTTGAGTATGTCGAGATACTGCGGATCAACTGTGTGGACAAATGGCCCTGCCACAACGATCAGCACAATGGTCAAAAACACCAGTGAACCAACCAGTGCACCTTTATGAGTGCGAAACTGTGACCACACATCACCCCACAAAGAGCGATGCTGCGGCATCTCTTCCAGTGCCGTCTCACTCATAACGAATTCGCGGGTCGAGGATGCCGTAGATAACATCGGCAATAAGGTTAAAGAGCACAATTAGTACGGCAAAGATAAAGGTCAGCGTTTGCACCAGCGGTATATCTGCGCCCTGGATGCCAATAATCAACAACTGCCCCAGTCCGTTAACTCTGAATATTTGCTCGGTGATAATTGCACCGCCAAAGATCTGTGGAATGCCGAGTGCTATAACTGTGACCACCGGTATCATCGAGTTGCGCAACACATGAATCAACAATACCGCTTTTTCTTTAAGACCTTTAGCTCGCGCGGTGCGCACATAGTCCTGCGATAAATTATCCAGCACCGAGGCTCTTACAAATCGCGACAACTGCGATGCGTTGAATAGTGCCAGTACTGTCACCGGCATAATCATCTGCTTTACCTGAATCCAGAAGCTCGATAAATCATTCACCTCATGGGTGGTGTCATAGATAGATGGCAGCCAGCCAAGTGTAGAGCTGAATACAACAATCAGCACCAGGCCGGTAAAAAAAGTGGGTACTGAAAAACCTACCATCGAAACAAATGTGCCAATCTGATCGAACAGCGAATATTGCTTATAAGCCGAGATCACCCCAATCGGTATCGCAATCAAAATACCGAATATATACGATAAACCGAGCACCCAAAGTGTCTGAGGCATACGCTCAACGATTAGATCTACAACCGGGCTGCGAGTGGCCCATGACTGAACGCGCAATCTGTTTTCACTGTCGCCAATCGAAATACCAAACCACTGTTCGATCAGATTGAGTGGTTCGTTAATAAAAAACTGTTGCAGCCACTTTAGATAGCGAATTGGGAACGGTTCACCGAGCCCCAGAGATATTCGAATTTTTTCCCGCACTTCAGGCGGAATAGTCAGTGGCAGATTGCCGGTGGGGTCGTTTGGCGCCAGATCAAGTATTGCAAATATTAAAAAGCTGATGACCAGCAGCGTGGGAATCGCAAACAGTAATCGACGTATTGTGTAGTTGAACATTGACCAGAATCAATCACGCCGGCCACAGAATGTGGCCGGCAGGCTTTACTTCATTTACTTCGCACGCTTCCAGTCGGCGGCATTCCACAACTCGGAATCCCACTCATTCATGCGCACACCTTCCAGTGTGT
>CAYPDN010000131.1:0-9614 GCA_964409445.1 uncultured Granulosicoccaceae bacterium | reverse complement strand
GACCAGTTTTTCTGACCACTGCCATCTTCACTGATGATGTCTGTACCGGTGATATCGGTCGGCATTAAGTCTGGTGTGAATTGAATGCGATTGTGCTGTAGGCCAAGCGCCTGAGATAAGGTACTGACTAACAGCGTTTTTGCAGTACCCGGCATCCCCGTGATCAGGCAGTGCCCGTTGACCAGAAGAGTGATCAGAAGATGATCGACTACTTCACTCTGGCCTACAACCACCTGACCTACCTGGTGGCGAATGTTGTCAAACACATAGCGAAAGTCTTCAACGTCTCTCGCGGCCGACTCGGTCAGTGAGGGGTTGTCTGTCATGAGGAGTCTCCGGTAAGTTCTACGAGCAAGTCTTGCGCTTCTCTGAAAAAAGGTGCGTGTTCCAACGCTTGCAGGACGTTTCTTTTTGCACGTTTGTTGTCGTTAAGGTTTTTGTAAGCGTAGGCCATATTTAAATGCACTTCTGATTTGTCATGTGGGTCAAGGCCGAGCAAGGCCTGGAACTCACGCAGGGCCGCCTGGTTGTCGCCCCGATTAAGGTAGTCTTTACCGAGTCTTTCATGCAGATCAATGTTGTTTGGACTTACCCAGTTGAGTGATTCGAGCACCTCGGTTGCCTTGTCTGTTCGCCCCTGATCTCGCAGTCGGTGCGCCAGTTGGTGCAGCATTTCTGGCTGGTAGCCTCCGTATTCAAACCAGGTCTCCAATGCGTCGACGGCTTTTTCTAATTCACCTGAAGCTTCATAAGCATCATGCAGTACCAGCCAGGTGCTGCCTCTTTCAGCATACTCCGGATAGATTTCATTGGCCTGGTTGGCAAGCGCTACTGCTGTTGCCCACTGTTTGGATTGTGCGGCGTTGTGCATGCTGGTAATCAGTTCTTTCCAGGTATCGAGTTCCCCAAGCACCTTGCCAAATTCCGCATTGAGGTACTCCTTCAGGTTGCGGTCGAGTTCTTCAGTGCTGATGCCAAGAACATTGCGCACTGCTTCCGTGGTGTCTTTGCGCTGGTCAAACTCGACCAGCATTTCTATCAGTTTGTCGTGACCCCAGAAATCACTGATTAACTGGCAGATTAAACCTGCCTGCATGTAACTGACGTTAACCTGATTAAAGTAGGTCGGTCGGACAAAACCGTTATCAAGGTCTTTAACCGGAAGTAGTTTGTCCTCTTTGATTGCCTGCAGCACATCCACGGGAATATGTCTGCCACGCAACGGGCCGGTAGACCATTCTTCGTATACGGAAACTCCTTCAGTAAACCAGCGCGGCATGCGGTGATCGGACTTTTCTATCGTAAATACGTGTGCCAGCTCGTGCCAGAGTGTGCTGCCCCAGTGAAAGTCTCCGGGTGGACGGCCGGAAGGGCTGTCCATCGCTAATAAATAACCGAAGGTGACACCAAGTAAGCCAACACCTGGAGTGCTGACCGTTCTTACCGCAAAGTCATCGTGGTTTGGAAACAGTTCTACAATTAATGGTTCTTTTAACGCGAAATCATAACGTTTGGAAAATGTTTCTACTGCCTTAAGGGTTAGTTCTTCTACGTAGGGTGACAGGTATTTTGCTTCATCCTTGTGCAGTCGCATTACCACCGGAACGGTACTGTCGCTGCTGTCGTTTGGCAGCCTGAAAGTGGCGACTGTGTCCAGATCTCTGAAATCATCGAGTGTGTCGAGTAGTTTCAGTGTATTGACTGTGGCGGTGTCGTACGGGTCACCGCTGTATGCGATCTCTAAGTGTTTTTTTGCCCCGGCTATATCGTTCAGTCGCAACAGGTTGATCCCCAGCTGCGAATGCGCACTCCAATGTGTTTCCTGTACTTCTACTGCTTTGCGCAAAACTTCCACGGCTTCACGATAGCGGTAGTTGATCAGATGGTAGTGAGCCGATACATAGTATATGTCGCCATAGGCAGGACTGATCTGCAGCGCCTTGTCGATCCACTCACTGTTCTCTTTGTCGCGCAACATATCAGCGGACGCTTTCAGAGCGTAGATGTCGAGCGGCAGTATGTTTTTGCTTTCAGCACTGGCGAGCGCGCGGTCCAGCAGGTTGTCTGCTCGATCAAGATTGCGTGTTTCAAGCTCGAGTCTTGCGAGCATCAACAGGGTTTCTATGTCATCCGGGTGTTCGGTTGAAATTTCAGCCAGTAACCTGCGTGCTTCAGCGCCCGGCTGTGACAACAGGGCTGCAGCCAGACCTGTTTTTGCATGTAGAAAATCCGGATCAATCAACAGTGCTTCGCGAAATAACGGTGCGGCGCTGCTTGGCTGATGGGTGCTCAGAAACAGTCTGCCCCATCGCGCCCTTACATGCGGGTTGTTTGGTTGTTCCTGTGTAGCTTTGCGAAACAGCTCGTTGGCACTTTTTGTATCACCCAGTGCCCAGGCGGCTTCAGCAGCAGTGTGCAATGAACTGCTGCTCTGTAGTGGTGTGTAGCAGCTGATTGCCTGTTGAATATCGCCGCTATCGTAAATGCGATCGCACTCAAGCAGTTGTTGATCGCGGTTGGGGTCGTACTCTTCGGCATTGGTGTTAATTGCCATTGAGAGTAGTAACAGCACGGAGGCTGCATTGATACGTTTGCGAGTAACGTTGTTCTTAGTAACGTTATCTGACACTGTGCTGATTGTATTGTCGGGTGTTCTAGTCATCTGGATCAGTTTCCGTTTTCACCGCCTGCACTATCAATCTGTGATTGTACGTCAGCAAGTTTCAACATCAGGTCCTGCAGTGTGTCGAAGTATTCGTCCTCGTTAATGTCTTCCTTGCGGGAACGTAGAGTATTGACCTGACTGGCAAGTGTTTCGCGCATGGTTAGCAGTTCTTCAGGTACTTTGTCCTGTGCTGCCAGCAGGTTGCCGTAGCGGGCTACTTCAAAGGATTCTGCATTCTCACCCTGGAGTCTTGCATGTTCCGGTGCCAGCAGTTTTTCTGTTTCATAAAAACCTTCTACCGAACTATTGGCATAATTAAATATTTCCATCGCACTGATACTTTCGTTTTTGTTGGTGTCGGCGGCTGGGGTGGTGATTGCCTCGACCATATACTCAGGAAAAAGCACGGCTGTCTTCTCACGTCCGTTCTTGGTGGCGGTGATTAACACCCGCTGACCTGTGGTCTGATTGCCTGTATCGATGACATCAAGCAGTGCACCACTTGCGCTGGTTGCTGCTACCACTAATTGTTGTTTTGCCCTGATCTTATTCAGCAGTGCAAGGAGTTCTGTGTCAGTAATATCAGGGCCGGGTATATTAAATTTGTAAGATCTGCCGTCGTAACTGCCGTGGCCGATGAAGTAGGCGGTAAAACTGTTGACGTCAGTGCGGGTGGCGATAGCATCAAACAGTGCAGTGACTATTTCTTTCTTCGCAGCCCCGCCGCGCAGTAACATAACATCGGTCTGTGTAAGTGCAATGCGCTTCGCTTCATCGGCGATGGCGGTGGCGTACTCGTCAAATTTTTCTGTGTACTCATCATTGCCACCGAGCCCACTGATCACAACGGTAACGTTAGCAGCCTGTGCTGGTGTTAGTGACATCAGCATTAACAGTGCTGGTGCAACTATTAAGGTACGCATAAGATTCATAGTCGCCCCCAGTACAAACGCAGAAACCACTCCAGCAACTTCAAGCCGATAAGCAGCAAAAAGAACAGCGGCGCATTCCAGAGTGGCAGCGACTGTTCGCGAACAATTCCGCTGCGGTTGGTTCGCAATGTCTGTGCAATGTCGCCTGCGTTTTCGATTGTCTGATAAGTGCCATTGGTAGTACCGGCAATACGCTTTAACAGTGTGTCGTTCTGAGCCAGTGCGTACTGCTCAGCTGTGCCATCTTCACGGTATATCCATTGAGTGGCGGAACTTACTTCCGTACCATCAGCGTCGGTTGCATCGATATCAATTTGCCAGCTGCCGGTTTGCGTAACATCGGCAGTTGCAGAGTAACTTCCAGCCTCATCTGCACTGGCATTCATGATGACTGTGCGTCGGTTGCCATCTGGCGAGGTCAGTGTCGCTTCAACTACACCATTCGATAATGGATTAAATTCATCGTCGAACAGGGTTGATGAAATTTTAAGCTGCTTTTCATCATTGTAGATTTGTCTGTCGGTACTGGTTTGAATTTGCTGAGGGGCTGCGGCCGCGAGTGATGTAAGTAACTGACGCCAGAAAGTTTCATGGCGCTGATCTTCAAACGGCATTTGCATCTGCCAGCGCCAGGTACCACTTGAAGCCAGCAAGTAAGTATTACCTGTGCCATAACGCTGATGTGTCAGCAGTGGGTGGTTGTCGCTGCCGACTGAGGCATTCAACAATACGTTAGCGCCGGGTTTTACTTCACCGGTAAGCTGTATATCAGCAAGTTCGGGAAGTTCGGACCACTGACTGGCATTGTCGTCGATGGTATTGTCACCGTTGGCACTGACCAGTTGAGTAATCGGAGAGTTATAGCCTGCGCTGGCCAGGCTTGCCTTGGCATGCGTTCTGTCAAAGGTTGGCTGGCCCGACTTTAACAGTTTAACCGGCAGTGCTCGCGCAACAGGACTTGTCTGCCATCCACCGTCGGATAGCGCTTTGTCTCCTGCGAGCATCATCAGTGTGCCACCGCGTTCAGAGACATAGTCGTGCAATAGCTGCTGTTGCGTTGCATTAAGTGATACTGCTTCAACGTTGCCGATAATCACAGCATCGTAGTGATAGAGCTCTGACTTGTTAGATGGAAAGCCGTTTGCGTGTTGCTCAGCGGACTCGATGCCTTGTCGGTAGAACTTGTTCGGAGTAGTGCGAAGAATAGTAACCAGTGCAATTCCAGGCGCTTTGTTGATCGCACGCCGGATGAATTTGTATTCCCATCGCGGCTCGCCTTCGAAGTAGAGAATTTTCCGGCTACTTTCCTTAACCTGGAGTAATCGCTTGCGGCTGTTGTTGCCCGGGGAAATGTCACCGGTATCTGCTTCTGCTTCAAAGCGCAGTTCCTGAACACCTGCGTCTGTAGCATCAATGTCAATGTCTACAGTGGTCTGGCCGGCGTTGCCTGTTAGTTTTTTTTCTTCAATCGCAACAATGTTCTCGCCGGAATAAACTTTTACTCTTAAGTTTGATTGATTGCCGTGTTGCACTGTAACGCGTGCGGTCTGGATTGACCCGGGCAATGCGACCGATGGCATTTCTACTGAAACTACTTCGGTATCGTTTGACAGATTTTTTTCACCGATGCCAATGGTGTGTATCGGTACGTTATAGTTGGCCAGTTTGTCCCAGAATTCGTTGTCAATTGAATTTGAGTTATCGCTGCCGTCGGTGGCTATCACCACTGCGGTTAACGGGTCTACACGGGCCTGATCGAGAACATCGAGTAATGCCGTACTAATATTGCTGCGCTGTTCATTGGCTACGGTGTCGGAAAGATCTTCAGACCATGTCAGACCAGTTCCCATAGAGCCGGTTTTCACATCGAAGGAATTTCTTAACTCAGGTAGTAATTCTTCGTCCAGTACTTCCAGTGCTTTTGCCAGTCGGGTAGTGCCGCCAGACTCCACCTGCATGCTGGCTGAAGAATCCAGTAACACGGCGACAGAGTTTTCTCCGGCGCTTATCGCATCGACTTTTAGTGTCGGGCGCCAGATCAGTGTTAACAGAAGGGTGGCAACCAGAGTTTGAAGGACCCACAGAGTCGATAATTTTCCACTGCTGAGTTGCGAGCGTCGTCTCCATAAGCTCCAGCCCAGAAGAACGGCAGCAATTATTATCAGTACCGCGAGCAGCCATAAGCTTAACGACGATGCAAAGGTGAACGTGCCTGCATCGAAATCTGACTTCGGATAATTGAACAGCCAATCAAACATTATTAAGTGGTTTCACCGTGTTGGCAGGTGGTTGGGGCTGATATGTCGTTGAGGGATGTATACATTGATTATAAATCGGACCATAAATCCGGTGCGAAAGCGCCGGGTAGCATGCGAGTGTTGTTGCTATGAATAAAAGGCATGCAGCTAATACCGGAAACGGTTGGGTTTAGTCTTCGATTTTGCAGCATTTTTAAGTTCCACCCGCCATCAATCTTCCGTAGAACCCAGTATACAGTGCTGCTTTAGAGTATTGCGGGTTCTGCCGGTTCGTAATGCACGCATCACAGGGCATTTCCTGTTCTTTAAGTTGATGAACCATCTTGTGCGTTGCTTGTGCTCAGATTCGTTTAAAAGCAGTTTTCATCAAGTGACTATTGTCTTTTTATTGCTCGGAACTTTGCAACCGGCATCTGCTTGAGAAGCGTTGTTATTGCAATTATGCAGCCGAATATTCTGGCTGGTGCTGGCAGATCGATTGCGGCTGTGGTGAGTGGCTCTGTCGACAATCTGGCGGGTGTAACTATTCGGTTACAGTTACTCGGAGCTTGTGGCCAATTGCCTTGCAATGCCTCTGCAAAGCTTGGACTCCGGACAGTCGGATTAGTTGCCTGCTCCGGCAGAATTGAAGTTCACTAGTGCCAAAAGAATGACGTGAATTTCATTGGCGTTGTATCGATTTTAACAATGCGATTTTGGACAAGCAGTTATGGCCTTGCGGGTGTTTGTCAGCTCCGGCGAGCAGGTCCTGCGGTAGCGGCCAGTGCAGCTGTGTACAATACCTGCACAACAATAAAGGGCAGCAAGCAGCAGATGGCAAAGACGGCGATTATTGGTGGCACTGGTGTGACAAATATGCCCGGGCTGACACTGAATTACAGAGAAATGGTGAAAACCATTTATGGTGCGCCCTCAAGTCCACTGATTCACGGCAGCATTAATGATTGCGATGTGATTTTTCTGGCAAGGCATGGTCGCCGACACACCATTCCACCCCACATGGTGAACTATCGCGCCAACATCAAAGCGTTGCATGAGGTGGGTGTGACCCATGTGATCGCGCTCGCAGCGGTGGGTGGTATTTCTGATGAATGCAAAGAGCAGTCACTAGTGGTGCCCGATCAAATTATTGACTACACCTATGATCGATTGCATACCTACCATGGTGCCAAACACGATAAGTTTGAGAATATAGATTTCACCGAGCCGTACTCAGGGTCGATAAGGCAACAACTGATCAGCTCTGCTGAAACGTTGAAATTACCATTGATTACCAGTGGTGTTTATGGGGCGACACAGGGACCAAGACTTGAAACGGCTGCAGAGATAAAACGCATGGAGAACGATGGTTGCACGATCGTTGGCATGACAGGAATGCCGGAAGCATCACTGGCGCGCGAGCTTGGCCTCGAGTACGCCTGCTGTGCGATGGTGGTAAACCGGGCGGCGGGTAAAGTGCCTACTGGAATCAGCTTTAGTGAGATAGAGAAAAATCTTAAAGGTGGTGTTGATCGTGTGCAAAAGCTGATTGCCGAGGTATTGAAAAGAGGGTTGTAGTTCTTTACAACGATAAGGTAATTGCAGACTTACTGCATTAGTAACCCCTGGAGCGGTCAACTGATGCCGGAATATTACCAGTGGTGTAATAGTGATCTATATTTTGTGCTGCAATGTCAGCGGCAGTGGCAATAGTTGTTGGCGCTGAGATATGCGGCAAAATGGTAACTTTCGGATGCGACCACAATGGATGCTCTTCAGGAAGTGGTTCTTCATTGAAGACATCAAGGACGGCATGTTCCAGATGGTTGTCGTTCAGGCATTCGATTAAGTCAGCCTCTACAATAATAGGGCCGCGGGCGAAATTAATAATCGAGGCACCGACTGGCAAACCAGATAGCTGACTTTTATCGAACATGGCGTTTGTTTGACTGGTCAGTGGCAGTAGCAGGATGGCGATGTCTGTCTTTGCGAGGATTTTTTTCAAGCCTGAGTCGCCGTTGAAAGTTTCAATGCCAGCGATAGACTTTTTGCTGTTGCTCCAGCCGCGAACAGTAAAAGAATTTTGCTGTAAACGCAGTGCTGCCGTGGTACCTAACTTGCCAAGTCCAAAAACACTTATATTGCATTCCTGCGGCAATTTTAATGATAGTTGCTGCCAGTGTTTGTTTGATTGCAGTGATTTGTACTGCGGCATTTTTCGGTGCAGATACAAACTCCATGCAAGCGCTGCCTCAGCCATAGACTCCGCCATCTGAGGGTCCGTCATTCTGACAATCGATATGTCCTGCCTGAGTTCAGAGCCAAGAATCCCTTCAACACCAGCCCATAAACTTTGAATCCATTTTAGTTTTGGCAGAGCATTGAGTGTGGCAGGGTCAGGGTTGGCGACGATGGCGACCTCTGTATTGTCAATAGACGCCGCAGACATTGACGCCAGTGGCACCAGGCTGAAAGTTTTACTGCGGATATTGATGGCTTCAATCCAGTTGTTTTGTTCTGCCGTTTCTACCTCGCCGATAAACGCAACCTGCTTATGATTATTAGCGGGATTATTAGCTGGTTTTTCGGAAGCCATTGAAGCTCGCATGTAAACTATGTTCGAGTGAGTATATCAGCATGGTGCAGCAGGTAGCGGGGCGGGCATCGTCTGGAGCGGTTTATTCAGGTGCTTATGCAATCCATATAGTGTGCGCTGAATATTTAATATTAACAGTCGCGTAGTAGTTAGATGCATCGGTGAGTGCTAGAGTCCGCGTATCGCAGCGGGCCTGCCTATCGTATCGTTCATCCGTTAATGAGTACCACCACCAGTATCGTCATCATCGTTGGTCTGCTAGCGGCAAACGCGTTTTTTGTTGCAGCGGAATTTGCACTTGTAAAGGCCAAGGGCTTCCGGATAGAAAATCTGGCTAGTGAAGGCAGCTCGTCTGCCAGACTCACCGTCAGGATAATGTCCAACCTTGAGGCTTATCTGGCAGCGTGTCAGCTGGGTATTACCATGGCGTCTCTCGGTTTGGGATGGGTTGGGGAGCCTGCGGTAGCGCATTTGCTGGAACCTCTTTTCCTGAAGTTCGGCGCCTCTGAACAGGTAGTACATACCGCCTCCTTTATAATTGGATTTCTAATTTTCTCATCGCTGCACATTGTTGTAGGGGAGCAGGTTCCTAAAACACTGGCGATCAGAAAGCCTGAGCCGGTATCAATGTGGTCGGCTTATCCGTTACATGTAGCCTATCTCGCAGTGTGGCCGCTTAACTGGGCTTTGAACAAAGCGAGCAATACCATTCTCAGGTGGATGGGTGTAGCGCCGGCCGGACACGATGATGTTTTATCTGGTGCTGAACTCAAAGGTCTGGTAGCGACGTCCAGGGATCATGGCGAAATTGAATCAGATCGTGCGGTCATGTTGCACAATCTGTTTGAGTTTGATGAGCGGCAGGTAGGGCGGGTGATGATTCCGCGTAATTCACTGACCTGTCTTGAAGTCGATGATCAAAACAACACCAACTTTACGGCAATTAAAAAGAGTGAGTTCTCGCGCTTCCCGGTCATTGACAGTGATGACAATGAAAAAATCATCGGGATTCTGTTGGTAAAAGATATCCATCGGGCGTTGCTTAACGGAGTTGCAGAGCCCTGGAAAAATATAAAAACCTACTGTCGTGACGCGCTTGTGGTTCCGGAGTCTCAAAAGGTGCCTCAATTATTCGAGTTAATGCGTGCTAAAAAAGTACATATGGCGCTAATCGTTGATGAGTA
>CAYPDN010000130.1:3103-9740 GCA_964409445.1 uncultured Granulosicoccaceae bacterium | reverse complement strand
GGCGTGGTGCCCGACAAAAAGCCATGCAGGCTTTGTATCAGTGGGATTTTGACCAGGCTTCGAATGCACCCGATCAGGTCATTAGACAATTTCGGGATATGCAGAACATGGACAAAGTCGATGTTGACTACTTCGAAGGGCTATTCAACTACGCAGTAGAAAACACGGTTGAGATCGACACTGAAATTAGTCTGCACCTCGACCGTGACCTTGCGCAGCTTGATCCGATAGAACGCTCTGTATTGAGGATCTGTTGTGCTGAACTAAAAACCGAGCTCGCTACTCCGTACAAAGTGGTGGTGAATGAAGCTGTCGAGATTAGTAAAGATTTCGGTGCAGATACGGGTTATCGGTACATCAACGGTATTGCAGACAAACTGGCTGCAGCGCTCAGAAAAATTGAATACCAACACGATCATCCTTCCGGTAATCCCCAGTCTTCGCAACCTGTAGAAAGACAGAGCGCGCACAAGAAGCCTTCCAGTAACGCAAAGATCAGCGTGAAGGAAAAAACAGATCAGAGCGACCGCCGTTCTGGCTCGCCTTCCTCCCGACCGGACTCACCCGGCAGCAAACAACGCAGCCATTCGGCAGAGAAACCTCGGTGGCGCGAAGAATCTACCTCTGAAAGAAAATCAACAGCGGCAAAAAAGCCAGCCAGACAGTCCGACAGCCAGAGAGTATCCGGTGATAAAAAGCCGGATACCAAGACCAACCGGTTGAAGAAAAGCTCTTAAAAATACGCTGCAGGGTTCCTATGAGAGGCTGGTATTAACAAGAACAACGAAGAACTTCGCTTGCTTCGCTCACCAATCAACTTTCTGGCGTTTGGCTTTGGTACCGGTTTGGCGCCGATTGCCCCCGGGACATTTGGAACCTTGCCGGCACTACTCATCTGGATACCGCTGAGTGGGCTGCACTGGGTAGCCTACCTGATTGTTGTTGCTGTGATGGCAGTTGCAGGTATCTGGATTTGCCAGCAGGCCTCTGACGCGGCAGGAAAACATGATCACGGTGGCATCGTCTGGGACGAGATAGTGGGCTACCTGATTACTGTTTTTATGATGCCGTTTTCACTGACAGCTATGGTGCTTGGTTTTATATTGTTCCGGCTCTTTGACATACTTAAGCCATGGCCAGTTTCGTGGGCGGATAAAAAGGTCAAAGGTGGTTTAGGTATCATGCTTGATGATGTGTTTGCAGGAATAGTGTCCTGTGTGATTCTGCATGTGCTTTACTGGCAGTTCCCGGCGTTTTTTTAGTGCTTTTTGGGAATCTCGTCGCGATAACTTTAGCCGTTATAGCCGTAGCTTAGAGCGGCGGAGTAAATGCCAATCGTTTGTTGTTGGCAGTCATGCAATTCGCAACACTGAGGTAACTTATAGGCCACGGTAACGCCTTAGTTTCACATCACGATATGGATGGTTGGATGAAAGTGTGTCGTATCCTTTTTATCAGCTTATTGGTGCAGGCGGGGATTATCGGGTCAGGATGTTCCAGTGCCGCACCGGCGCAACATTCAACTGACTTTTCACTGGTTTCTTCGAAAACTGAATTCCTGATGCACGATGGCATTCAGCGTAGGTATCGTGTTCGGTTGCCTTCAGGTTATAAGTCCAGCCTGAAAGTTCCTCTGGTTATCGTCCTCCACGGCGGAGGCGGCAGGGGTGATAACTTCGATGAGCTGATGACCGCTGGTACATTATCGGCGGCTGCGGATAGTAGAAAAGTGCTGCTGGTATACCCTGAAGGTGTGAGGAAGCAATGGAATGACGGGCGTCCTGAAATACTGAAGGGTAATCGTATCTACGATGATGTTGGATTTATCTCTGCGGTTATTGATGAGGTTGCTCAGGATTACTCAATAGATCTTGACCGTGTGTACGCCACCGGGATTTCAAATGATGGCACGGATGTCGAGATTCAGAGTGTTGGCAATTGTCGTGAGGGTGTCGGTGTGACCCTGGTGAAGGTTACCAATGGAGGCCATACGTGGCCGGGTGGAAATCAATACCTGCGAGCCAGAAGAGTCGGTCCTGTGTCGCGCGATATTAATGCGAGTGAGGTCATTCTGGATTTCTTTTTGACTCATACTCGATGATGTTCGCAGGCAACGAGGTGATTCACAGGTCTGGCATTGCTGTATCCGGAGCTATGGCAATTGCAACCCCAGTGTATCCAGAAACTCTGCCACCCTGATGATTGGCAAACCGATAATTGCAGTCGGATCATCGCTTGTTATGTTTTCTACAATGGAGCTGCCATATCCCTCTGACCTGAAGCTGGCAGCACAGTCATAGGGCTGGTCTGCTGCGAGGTAGCGTTCTATCTGCGCGGTATCCAGTCTTTTAAATCGGACGTCGGTAGCTACCAGGCACTGCAAAGACTGCTGCGATTTCTGTTGCATCACACACAGGCCGGTGAGGAAGGACACGGTTTGACCACTTAAAAGTTGCAGTTGTGCCACCGCATCCGCATGGTTTCCCGGCTTACCGATTATCACCCCGTTGCAGCTTGCCACCTGGTCTGAACCAATCACCAGATGCTCCGGGAATCGCTCTGCGACGGACTGTGCTTTACCTGCTGCGAGTCGCGCTACCAGGTCGGGTGCCACTTCGTCCTGCAATGGTGTTTCATCGCAATTTGGTGCTATTTGCTGAAAATCGAGGTCGAGGCGTTTTAACAACTCCGCCCGGTAGCGCGAGGTAGAGGCGAGAATGACAGATGGCTGCATGGAAATAATGGATAAACCAGTGAGAATTTAAAGGTTTGAATTTTGACTAATCGGGCAAAGACTATTATTATTGAGGGTTTATGGATCAGCTTCCTGCCAGGTTTAATCCTGCTGAATTAGCCCGCTCTGGTCGCGCCAACCGCACAACACTGCCAGTATCCCATTTTACTCGTTTTGCAGCTATCCTTGCTGATGACTCTGGTGATGTGGAAATAGAGGTAATGTTCGGCTGGACCGACGATAAAAACCTCGTCGCAAACGGGGCTCAGACGAGTCGGGTAAAAATGACCTGTCAGCGCTGCCAGAAAATTTTGTCGGCCGAATTGTCGAGCGATTTTTCGCTGGTTTTTGTGGCCGAGGAAGCTGATGCTGAAGCATTGTCGGAAGATCTTGACCCGGTGATTATTGGCGACAGCGAAGATATTCATGTGGTGGACTTCATCGAGGATGAACTCATACTGCAGATTCCGTCACGGGTGGTGCACAGTGACGAATCAGATTGTGACCCGGCGGTGATCGCCGCGTTATCCGGCGGGCGGGAAGAGCCAGCCAAAACTCACAATCCTTTTAAAGGGTTGGATAAATTACTAGACACCTAGTAGCTGCAGTTAAAAGATATGGCTGGCTAGAGTCGATAACAATTGGAGAGCGCCTGATGGCTGTTCAAAAACACAAAGTAACGCGTTCACGCCGTGGTATGCGCCGGTCGCATGACAGTTTAAAGAATCCGGCATTGTCGACTGATCCGACTACCGGTGAAGTACATTTGCGCCACCATGTATCACCTGAAGGCTACTATCGTGGTCGCAAGGTTATTGACACTGAAATAGAAATAGACGAAGACGACGAATAGGCGTTTGTATCACGCCATTCATAGCGACAATCAATTACCTGCCGGGTAATGCCAGCCGTGACAGACAGCCAGTCAGTGTCAACTGACCGCGACCCGGTCACCGGTAGCTCGGCCAGATCGAAGCTTGCGAGCCAAAGTCCTGCCTCAAATTCTGCCGGTGACAAAACGGCAGACAGCAGTGCCACTGTTGTTACCGTTGCACTGGATGCAATGAGTGGGGATCTCGGTGCAGATAGTTCAGTAAAGGCAGCACTCGCGGCCATACAAAACAGCGACGATGTCAACATTATTCTGGTTGGTGACGAATCTGTTCTCACACCATTACTTAAAAAAAATTCTTCCGATCGTCTTTCTGTTCACCATGCCTCAGAGGTAGTGACCATGGAGGAATCTGCCGCCGTTGCAATGCGGTCGAAAAAAGATTCCTCTATGCGGGTTGCGATCAATCTTGTACATCAGGGTGCAGCCCACGCCTGTGTGAGTAGCGGCAACACCGGGGCGCTGATGGGCACTGCCAAGTTCGTGCTTAAAACACTACCGGGTGTTGATCGTCCGGCAATTTGCACGGCTATACCCAATGTTAACGGTCAGGTACACATGCTTGATCTGGGTGCAAACGTAGATTCAACACCGGAACAGCTGTTTCAATTTGCAGTGATGGGCTCAGCGTTGGCGAGTGTGGTTGATTCAATTTGCTCGCCACGTGTTGGCTTACTGAACATCGGGTCTGAAGATATTAAAGGCAACGAACTCGTTAAAGAAACCGACAAGTTGCTGCAACAAGCCAATGTAAATTACATTGGTTTTGTTGAAGGTGACGAAGTATACCTTGGTGATGTAGATGTTGTGGTAACCGATGGATTTGTTGGAAATGTCGCGTTAAAAACTTCCGAAGGTGTGGCCAAACTCATCACCGGCTTTTTGCGTGAAGAGTTTACTCGTTCACCGTTAACTAAAATGATGGCTCTGGCAGCCAGACCAGTATTAAAAAGATTGCAAAAGCGCATTGATCCACGGCGCTATAACGGTGCAAGTCTGCTTGGTTTGCGTGGCCTGGTAATCAAAAGTCATGGCAGTGCAGATGCATTGGCATTAGAGAACGCAATCAACGTGGCTAAAGTTGAAGCGCAAAAAGATCTGGTCACAACAATCAATAGTGCAACCGAGAGTATTTTTAATACCGCGGTTACTATTGATAGCAGTGTGGTCGAGTGAAGTACTCCAAAATCGCAGGCACTGGCAGTTACCTGCCGGAACAGGTAATGGAGAATGCCGCGCTTGAGAAAATGGTCGACACTACCGACGAGTGGATTCGAGAGCGCACTGGAATAGAGCGTCGGCACATTGCGCACGATTCTGAAACAACGTGTGACCTTGCAGAAAACGCAGCACGCAACGCAATGGATATGGCGGGCGTCTCTGCCAACGAAATTGATCTGCTTATAGTGGCCACCACAACAGCTGATTGTGTTTTTCCAAGTGTAGCCTGTCTGCTGCAAAACCGTTTGAAGATCACCAATGCCACTCCTGCATTTGATGTACAGGCAGTGTGTGCTGGTTTTGTCTATGCATTGGGGATTGCGGATTCGTTTATCAAAGCAGGTAACGCCAAGTCAGTGTTGGTCGTGGGTGCAGAGACTTTTTCACGCATACTCAACTGGGAAGACAGAAATACCTGCGTGTTGTTTGGTGATGGGGCAGGAGCCGTAGTGCTGAAGGCTTCAGATGACCCGGGTATTCACTGTACTCGCATGCATTCCGATGGTCGTTACGCTGAACTGTTGCACGTACCTGAGGGCGTATCGCGCGGTTATTCTGAAATGCAGCAACAGGCATATGTGCAAATGCGTGGCAGCGAAGTATTTCGGATGGCTGTTTCAAAACTTAGTGAAGTGGCAGCAGAGACACTGCAGGCAAGCGATATTGATAAATCAGAGCTCGATTGGTTTGTGCCGCATCAGGCTAATCTCAGAATAATCAAGGCCACCGCGCGCAAATTAGCCATGTCTATGGAGAAGGTAGTAGTGACGGTGCAGGATCATGGCAACACATCTGCGGCATCGATACCGCTGGCGCTGGATGTCGCAGTCCGGGACGGGCGGATTAAAGCTGGCGAAAAACTGTTGCTCGAGGGCTTTGGCGGTGGCTTCACCTGGGGTGCCGCACTGCTAACGTTCTAACCCATCTACAGACTATGAAAAGACAAAGGCTGCGACAGGCTATTCGGTTGCAGATTTGGTTTTAAATTCTTACGGTAATCTGTGTCCATTCGGGTGATATGTTTTAATATAGTGCATCCCAAAGGCGGTAGTATTTAGATGCCTGAAAACCTTCCCAATATATTGCTCGTCGACGATCATGATTTATTCAGATCCGGCTTACGTATGATCGTCGAGTCTCTGCCACAAACCGGTGAGAAAGTGCACGAGGCGTCCTCAGGCGAAGACAGCATTGCGATTGTCAGCAATAACGCAATTGATATCGTTTTTATGGACTATAGCCTGCCGGGTATGGATGGTATCTCTACGTCGCTGCGGCTGCTGCAGATCAACCAGGCATTGAAAATTATTATCCTCACGGGGATAGAAAAATTACCTGCTTCGCATGTCGTGCTGCAAGCTGGCATTCGCGGTTACATGACTAAATCTTCTGCCGCCGAAGAAGTTGGTCAGGCTATAGACTGCGTTCTGCAGGGCAGTAAGTACTTGTCGCGAGAAATAGCTAACCAAAAGGCGGTAGCTGCCTTAAAGGCAAAAAGCAAAGTGAGTCCGCTCGACAGTCTGTCACGCCGTGAACTGCAAGTCGCCTTGCTGCTGATGAAAGGCCACAAACCTACTGTCGTTGGTGATCTTTTATTACTAAGCCCTAAATCAGTTAGTACCTACAAGCGTCGTGCGTTCGAGAAGCTTGCCGTAGACTCCCTGGTGCAACTGGTAGAAATCGGTATGGACCATGGTTTTCTCGGTGACCTGCAGAAATCCTGAAGGGTGCCATTGCTCCGTGTGTGCCAGAACTTCGTGTGTGCCAGTACTCGTGGGCCAGTACTCGTG
>CAYPDN010000130.1:0-3003 GCA_964409445.1 uncultured Granulosicoccaceae bacterium | reverse complement strand
GGCGAGCGGCTCGAGTGACGGAGCAAACGTTGATGCTGAAAATTCTGATGGTTCAACAACTGCTGAGTCTGCTAAAAATAATTTTGATCCGCAGCATTTCCTGAAAACTGTTACTCAGCGTCCCGGTGTCTACCAGATGCTTAATCTGCAGGGCGATACTATTTATGTAGGTAAAGCAGGCAATCTTAAGAAACGTGTATCGAGTTACTTCCAGAAAGACCCGGGTTCTGCAAAGACACGCATAATGGTAGCGCAGATTGCCGATGTTGAACTTACGGTTACCAATAATGAAATTGAAGCGCTGATTCTTGAAAACAACCTCATCAAGGAAAAGCGACCGCGATACAACATTCTATTGCGGGATGATAAAAGTTATCCTTTTGTGCACATCACGACCGATCAGGAATTTCCACGGGTGTCGTACCGGCGTGGTGGTAAAAAAACAAAAGGCAAGACAATCGGTCCATATCCGCACGCCGGTGCAGTTAAAAAATCGCTGCGCTACATTCAGAAACTATTTAAAGTGCGCCAGTGCGAAGATTCCTATTTTAAAAATCGCTCACGCCCATGTTTGCAGTATCAAATTAATCGCTGCACTGCACCTTGTGTCGGATTAATCGACGAGCAAGACTACCGTCGCGATGTCGACATGACAATAAAGGTTCTGCAGGGTCGCACCAATGAAGTTATTAGCGGTTTGGTAAAAGATATGGAGCAGGCCTCGGCAGATCTGCAATTCGAAACAGCCGCAAGGTTGCGGGATCAGATTAAAAATCTGAAATCGGTTAACCAATCTCAATATGTAGAAAGCGCCAAAGGTGATATCGATGTGGTCGCCTGCTATCAACACGGTGGCAAGGCGTGTGTGCAAATATTTTTTATTCGCAATGGCGTGAGTCTGGGCAACAAAGCTTTTTTTCCGGCAACTCCGGCAGACGCGACGGTCGAGGAGGTTGTCAGTAGTTTTGTTTCACAGTTTTACATGCAACACGATGTGCCGCAGCGCATCATCACGCAATGCAAAATTGAAGGTGCGGATCTTGTGCAGCAGGCATTGCATTTGCGAATGGGATCATCAGTAGAGTTTGTACACAATGTCAGGGGCGAGCAGCGTCGATGGCTTGAAAATGCGTATGAAAATGGCAAGATTGCTCTTGAGGCGCGGCTCGCTTCTCGCAGTGGCATGGCAGAGCGGCAGGACAAGTTGCGCCAGCTACTGGAGCTCGATGAGCTGCCCACCCGAATGGAGTGCTTTGATATCAGTCATCTGTCGGGTGAGTCCACTATGGCATCGTGTGTCGTATTCGGAGTGGAGGGGGCGATCAAAGCCGAGTATCGTCGGTTTAAGATTAGTGACATCACTCCAGGGGACGACTATGCAGCGATGCGTCAGGCACTCACCCGGCGTTACACCAGGCTGTTAAAGGAGCAACAACGGATACCGGAAGTATTGTTTATCGATGGTGGCAAGGGGCAGGTTAGTATAGCCTCAGAGGTAATAACTGATCTTCAGCTGGATACAGAATTGCAGATTGTAGGTGTGGCAAAAGGACCCGCCAGGCGGCCTGGTGAGGAATCATTATTGCTGTGTCGGCAAGGCAGGGAAGTGCATATGAGCCATGACTCTCCGGCACTGCACCTGATCCAGCAAATCCGTGATGAGGCGCACCGCTATGCGGTCGCAGGCCATCGTGCCTCCCGATCGAAGGTCAGAAAAAAATCGGTTTTGGAAGATATTGCGGGCTTGGGTCCAAAACGAAGAAAGGCGCTGCTGACACATTTTGGTGGAATCAGGGCCTTAAAATTGGCGAGTGAAGAAGATATATCGAGCGTGCCCGGTATTAGCAGGAATCTGGCGCAACAGGTTTATGATTTTTTTCATGAAACCAATGCCTGACACGGTATGGTAGAGCACTAAAGTAGTAAAAGTGTAGAGGCATGTACTGCCTGATACACACCTGGTCCAAACTGAATCGGATTTAAACCGGATACAGGTGAAACATGGAACAAGTAACAGAGACAATAGTAAGTTCGGCATATGACACTTAATACCCCAACACTTCTAACTATCACTCGTATTTTATTGTTGCCGGTGATACTGGTGGTGTTTTACATCAAAGCGCCGTGGGCGCGCCCACTTTGCTGTGTGATTTTCCTGATTGCGGCAATCACGGACTGGTTAGATGGCTACCTTGCTCGCAAGTGGAATATCGAATCCGAGTTCGGCGCGTTTCTCGACCCGGTTGCCGACAAACTTATGGTCGCGACAGTACTAATCTTAATAGTCGAGGATGCTTCCAGATGGTGGATTACCCTGCCTGCGATCATCATTATCAGCCGCGAGATCACAATTTCCGCACTGCGGGAATGGATGGCAAGCATCGGCTCGCGGGCCAAGGTTGCAGTCAGTTATTTGGGCAAGTTAAAGACTACAGCGCAAATAACAGCACTAGCTATGTTGCTGCACAAAGTTGATCTATTCGGGTTGCCCATCTACGCCATGGGCGTGGTATCACTGTATATTGCTGCAGCCTTGACGATCTGGTCAATGGCAGACTACCTGATGGCAGCGTTCAAATCTGAACCTTCATGAGCTTACCTGCAAGCCTGGTAGCTATCGCAGGTTTTTTGTATGGCAAATAGTTTTGAGGCGTATAGAGAGTTATTGCCTTTGGCGCTTGGCTGGTTGCTAAGCGTGGAAGAAGCCACTCTTACTCTGGGCAGAGAGCTCTCACCAATAGAGTTGCAGGATGCGCAATCGGTAGGTGTACAGCAACCTGAGAAGATCAGAATCCTAACGGTAGACACTATCGCACAACCTGAAGACCCTCTGTTACTTCAGGCCATGGCAGAGATAGGAATGTTAACTGAAGGCGTGGCAGGGCGCGCTATTGGTTATGGTGTTGAACTGGCAGAAGGCGCTGAAAGCAGAAAACTTCTGCGACACGAGTTTAGACATATCTACCAATTTGAACAGGCGGGTTCTCTGGCGAACTTCGTAGA
>CAYPDN010000129.1:4478-9740 GCA_964409445.1 uncultured Granulosicoccaceae bacterium | reverse complement strand
CGCCGTATCTTGGCGGAGGCTTTGGACATTTCTATAAATATGCACCAGTAAAGATTGAGTACGCAATAGATCGCTTCACCATGGAGGCTAAACGTCAAATGGATGTTCTGGACAAACGTCTTGCTGACAACCAGTACATTTGTGGGGATAACTACACCATTGCCGACATCGCTATCTGGCCATGGTACGGGCAAGTAGTATTGGATACAGTCTACGAAGCCTCTGAATTTTTACAGGCGCACGAATATACACACCTCAATCGCTGGGCCAAAGAACTGCAATCCCGCGAGGCTGTTAAACGCGGGCGCATGGTAAACAGAACTTTCGGTGAGCCGGAAGAGCAACTGCATGAGCGCCATGACGCAAGTGACTTTGATACAAAGACACAAGACAAGATCGGCTAATTAGCGAAATTTAAACAGAGAAAGCAAGCGCCTGGTATGAATCAGGCGTTTTTTGGGATCGCACGATACCTCAACCGTTGCCGGCATTATCTGGTAATTTCGAATAGGTTCTGAAAGCCCAATATTTTGAACCAGGATTATCAGGACCGATCCAACCGAGGCCCTTTAACTCCCGGGCGACAAGTCTGTTAAAAATTCCGTGCCCCACAAGCAATACTGACTGATGGGATTCTGCCAGATCAATAAGCTGACGAGCTGCCAGCACTGATCTTTTACGCGCCTCCCCATAACTCTCTGAGTTTTTAGAATAGCCCAGGTACCACAACACCCGGAACAACACTGCCCAGTACTTTGGCGGCAACTTAAGAGTGACCCAGGTGGCATACGGCATTCCGGCCTCGGCAAACAAATTGTCCGGTGCCCGGTAATTTTTAACATGTAAAAATTCGCCTGACTGAACAGACCTGAGCAAATTACTGGTAATAACTACACCACAGGTACGAGCATACTCAAGACTTGCCTGTGGCGGAACCGAACTCTCTGCAACCCCTGCGCTGTTATAACTGGCGATCCAATGACCGAATTGAGATGCAGAAACCGACACATTTGATATACCCGCAGGCTTCCCGTGTCTAAGTAGCGCTATCTCCACAACTAACCTTCGGCCTATGCTGGCAACACAGCTTCCATAGCCTGCAGGAAACGTTTTACTTCAGCTGGTGAATTGTAGTGACACATCGACACGCGCACACAGGTATCGAGCCCCAGTGGCTCAAGTATATTGCCCGAGAAGTAGTCACTTTTCCTAACGTGGGTTCGCACGCCATTGTCATTCAGGTGACTCACTACATCGGCGGAAGGCACACCCGCAACCACCAAAGATACCAGCCCTTCGCGATGATCATTGTCATGCCCGCCTATTACACTGACTGCAGACATTTCTCTCAATCCTCTTTGGCCGTCAATTCCGTCGATCATTGCATCGACCAATCCGGCTTCATGATCGGTCATGGCTTTTCCTGCGGCGAGAATCCGTTCACGCTGATCAGTCGAATTAGTAAAGTTGGAACCGAGCCACTCGACATATTTGACCACCTCTGAAAACGTTGCGTAGGCAGAGGTATCGCGGGTACCCAACTCCCATTGCAACTCAGCGCTGCCATCAAGTTTTTCATGTTCAGTTGCAGCCATTCGTGGCGACAACCAGGCAACACCATAGTTGTGTTTTGAAAAAATCTTGTACGCAGACATTGTAAAAGCATCGATGTTGTAGGAGTCGACATCAATGCCGCCATGTGCTGCATGCTGAATACCATCGACAATAATAAAACAATCTGGTGACACTGCTCTGATCTCTTTACTGACAGCGGCAATATCAACTCCCATACCGGTCACAGGGCTGGTCTGAATTATGGTCGCCACACGCACATCTGGAGTGATGTGCTTTTTGTAGTCATCACTTGTGATAGCCGCTGTATCATTGTTATGCGCAATCAACACATGTTTGCGGTTGGTTTTTTCCGCCCACTGGCGGCCTGCACTGCGCGTTGCCGGATGCTCGAGTGTAGAACCAAGTACTACACCGCCTTCTTTACTTGCGACTATCGCCGTACGAACAAGGCGAAACAGCAACTCGGTGCCACTCTCACCAACAATAATCTGCCCGCTGCTCGCACCTATTAATGTCATTGCATCTGTTCTTGCCTGTTCAATGATGCGTACAAGCGCATGCGATGCAGGATTATCACGGCCCTGATTGTCAGGGATTGAACTCAGTTCGCTATTAACTTCAACCACAGATTTTAGAGTCAGTGAACCGCCAGCGTTTTCAAAAAATGCCCGTGATCCCTGATAGGGGCAACTATCCACATGGTGGAAGCGATCGCGGATTTCCTGCAGTAGTTTTTCTTCAAACATGAATTCGAATCTTTATGTTGAGTTAAGTGTGTTTAGTTTATGGGGGTGGTCTATGGTTGTGGGAAAATCAGCGGTGCGACTATACCACCACCACTGAAATGATCTCTGCAGCGCCATTCTGTACACGCCATTTTACATCGACGTGCTCAACCCTCATACCCCAGGCCTGATCTTCTTTGCCATCTTTGTGGCGTTCGTGCGCGGGTCTGGGGTCAAGCGCCAGAGTATCCTCTATTAATAACCGCAAACTATCAGTCACATCGGCCCGACCTGTGTTTGTTAGCTGATCTGCACTGGATAACTCGCTTATTGCAGTAGCGCTCCATGTCACAGGCATTGACGGCTCGGATGCCACAGCCCACTCACTACTGGCCTCGGGGATGGAGTCTGCAAACGGAACATAAGGCTTGATATCAAGCACCGGAGTTCCGTCGAGAAAATCACCGCCGCGGACATGCAGACGTATTTCCTGATCCCCGTATTCGACTTGCTCCAGCAACACGGCACTCAATCCGATCGGGTTGGGTCTGTTGGGACTGCGGGTGGCGTATACGCCCATGGTTTTCTTGCCGCCCAGTCTCGGTGGTTGAATTAAAGGTTTAAAGCCCGTGTAATTCTGCTTATGGAATAAGAATATAATCCATAAGTGACTGAACGATTCTATGTCTCTGACAGAAAGTTCGTTATCCCGGCTGGCCTCAAAGTTAACCGTGGCAGTGGCGGATTTTACTAACCCCGCCTGTCTGGGTATGCCAAAACGCTGCGGATAACAGGAGCGTATCGTCGCTATGCGACGCATGGAGATGTCTGGCTGATTGTGCATGGGAGCTGATTGATACAGTCAGGTTCTCAAGGATACCGCAGACTGCGGGCGCAAAACCACTTGTCTCTGCCACGCAACCTTAGCTTCGATACCACTAGCTACCACAACACGCACACCTGTTGCGGTAGCAAGTTGCTAAAACCGTTCAGCGCTTACTGATTTATATAGCGCGCTATATGCTCGGCATCCAGCTCCATAGGTGGCCGAATGGAAGCATTGTCACGCTTGGCAATTTGGGGGTTACTTGAAACACTTTCACACCAGCCGCGGCCAACTTGCAATGGTGCAGCTGTTCCCGACCCATTTGCGAAAAACTGATCCAGTGCAGCCGAAGGTTGCATGATTCGATCTACAACAAATTTAGCCCGCGGAGCTACCAATGGAGATGCCAGCCGATTGCGAACACCCCACTCTACTTTGTAGTCGTCACAGCTTCCTGCAGCACCATCAGGCAGCTTGTTAACCAGGCCAACATGGTAGTCTACATCGTAGTGGAATTTCATCATAGCGGCAGCAAAAAGAGTGGCAACATCTTCCGCCGTCGAGGAGTATCCGTAGAACAAAGATTTACCTTCGTTACCCATTTCACTACCGACAACATCCGCAAGCACATTGCTTTGAAACTCTGTGGGAGTTGCATTGTTAAATCGAACAGCAGCTAATCCATACAGCAGTGATGTCTGTGCTGTTAACTGTTCATCAGCATAGAGCGCTCGCCATACCGTTGAACTCTCCAACAGCTGCGCTGCCTCCCAGGGCATAATGTCGAGAGGCAGGGAATCCAGATTTTCGTTTTGCACAAAGTCATTGGCATGTGCAAGTTCGTGATAAAGCAAGCGTGCAAGCGAGATATCAAGATCATCAATGACACGAACACTATCATCCAGCAAAGAATGAAAAGGTGTTGCGTAGTTATTTCCGGAAGCCAGTCGCCAAAAGGCTTTGAACTTAAGGTCGGGACCAAAATCAGTGCGAAAATCCTGTTCGACTGAAATAGTTTGTTTTTCCGGAACACTCATCCAAAGATACACTGGATCAATGCCTACCACACCTCTGGCACCAGAATAGAACGACGGTCTGATCTCACTGCCAATCACAATCGCCGTGACTGGTGCAAACAAATCTACCAGATCAGCTGGCATGCGACGCATCAGTTGCTCAAACCTCACACCCATCCAATCGTGAGAAACGACCACGCGCTCCATGACACTCTCTAACGTCAGGGCATCGTCTGTCTGACCAATGAACGGTAGCTCTGCCAGTGTGCAAATATTTTCATTATCCGCCAGCGCGCAGTCCTTTAAAACAGAAGCGTAACGACCCTCTGATCTGAAAGGACGCGCTTCTTCGGTTGGGATAACTCTCTGTTGAGATGCCGGTATTGCCTGAGCAACAACTAGCGGAATTTCTACTTCACCAGTGCCGGAGGGACCACCACCCCCACTGCCACCACAAGCCACTAATAAAACCGAGCAACTGATGCCCAGAACCAATCCGCGCATATGTTTCCCAACAATGCAATTCATCAACGCCATCCGCCCTTTTCACTATCAGAATTTTTAATGTCCTGACAGGTAATATACCCGTTCACACTACAAAGATCTTTACCGGTTTATTACCAGCGCCCTAATTTTGTGAGCCAGTCTGCTCTTGCTGCAACGCCGTTTTGAATTGATCAACGCCCTGCGCTCCCACCAGAAGCTGCCTCTGATTGATAATTACCGCCGGCACTCCGGTAATGCCACCGGCAATCGAGACACGCTGCGCCTCCCTGACAGCAGTGGCGTAGCGCTGATCTTCCAGTACCTCCGAGGCTTCTTCGAAATCGAGCCCTGCTTCCACCGCAGCATTAGCCAGCACATCGTGATCACTGACATCGCGGCTGCGCGAGAAGTAACAGTGGAACAGTGTAATTTTAAGCTCGTGCTGACGACCGTTGATCGCAGCCCAATGCAGCAGTTGATGCGCGCTGAAGGTATTGACCATTCGCATATCGTCGTCAAATCGAAACTGAAAACCCAGCGACTGCCCAAGCGATACCAATTGCTCGCGTGTTTGCAATCGCTGTTCTGGCGTCGAGGAATACTTGGCTTCAAGGTGAGAATCGAGGTGCTCTCC
>CAYPDN010000129.1:0-4378 GCA_964409445.1 uncultured Granulosicoccaceae bacterium | reverse complement strand
GCTGTTCTGGCGTCGAGGAATACTTGGCTTCAAGGTGAGAATCGAGGTGCTCTCCTTCAGCCGCCATTGCCGGGTTCAACTCAAAGGGCTGCCAGTGGATGTTCGCGGCAATGTCTGCTTCACGCAAGGCCTGCTGCAATTGCAGAAAGCCCACAATGCACCATGGACACACGACATCAGAGACGATGTCCAGCCTCAACTGTTGATGGTTGTCTGACATGCCAGTCCCGTTTCAAGCTCTTGCCTGAATACAGAATACACATCTGTTATCACCGGGTACAGTTGCCGGGTAATACGCGTGCCATCAGCGCGAGAGGAAATGCTACTTCCGGCATCTTTGTAGTGTGATACACCCGCTAAACGGTTAACCCGGAGCCAGTAAGAGTGGACCAGTTAACCTCGCAGCTTACTTCGGCTAAATTATACCGAGCAACTAACCCTGACGATTCGAAAGCGGTTGCAGCTTACTCTGAACTGCAGGGCAGGCACCGAATTGCAGATAAGCAAACGCGGCCCCGGTCAGTGCGTCATCGACACTATCGGCAGGTGCCAGGAAGTCATCAGCTACAGTACAAGTGGGTTGAATACCTTCGAGCACACTCTCACCAACGCCGTTGGTGGTGATGGTACTCATTGCATTCAAACGTTTGCCGCAGTAGTCCTGGGCTACGGAAGTAAACGGTTTGCCTTCAGTCGGCATACCAATAACCACTACATCAATCAACGGTGCCAGTCCGTTAATCAGCGTCTCTGATGCAGAGGCGGTATCCTGAGTCGCCAGCACCACCAGTCTGGATAAATTCAAATTAAGCGCCTGTGGTTCTATAAGCTGATCAACATTATTGTCACTGTATTTATCATTGAAGATTCGACTGGAGTAGACCTGACCGACAAATGCCTGGCCTGCAATCTGGGAAGCCAGCTGACGCGCCACTCTGGTAAAACCACCACCGTTATAGCGCAGGTCAAGAATCAACTCCGAAATACCTGCATCCGCCAGGGACTGAACTGCAACATCAATTTCATCTGCAGTGGTGGCGCGAAAAGCGTTCACCTGGAGAAACCCGACTTCATTATTGGTATCTTCATAAGTGCCAAACACCGGCACTGTTGATTCAGTATAAGTAGTTTTAGTAACAGAAAAATCTTCTGGCAATGAAGAGCCAGAGGCTATCGTATATACCGCCGTCAACTCTTCTCCAAAGTCACCGACAACGAATTCGTTCCACTGTTCATCAGTGATTTCATCAATCAAGACCCCGTTAATAGCCAACAACTCATCGCCACGTTGAATACCTGCATTTTCCATCGGCGAGTTACCGCTGATTGCGGCAAAGTGCTGCCTGCCGTCGGAAGCCTGCTGTAACCAGAAACCAAAACGCGTAACACTGCTATTAACAATCAAATCTTCATCACGAGCCTGATCGACCAGTGAGCTGTAGATATCCGGTGACACCCGAAGATCTCGCACCAAAAGCGCCGGATCAGTGTAATCATCAAGATTTAATACAGGTACCTGATCGTAATAGATGTAGGTATCACGCATTTTCTCATCAACCCAGCGGTTGATACCTGCCACCGAACAGTCGTCAGCGACTCCCGAGGTTGCACCGAGTCCAGGGGCGACTGCTTCAGCATTTCGCGCAGAACCGTCACCGTCGCTGGAACCACCACCGGAGCCACCGCAGGCGGTCAGTGCAGCCGTCAAAAAACACACGCCAATCAAATTGCTGAAGGGTGTTTTACTGGTAACAATTTTGGTCATCTGTTTGCACCCCGTCGATCGAATCTGCACTTTACTTAGCAACTACGATGCAGCTTTCAATCCAACGTAATTTTCTCGGATCTGCGTCTGTATGAATGTAGCGGACATATCAGATTTCGTGCGCTTCAGGATGTCATTGCCGGGCACATTACAAAGCGATCTCCCGGAACGATCGCCCTGAGTGATATCCCTGGGCGATCTCCGTGGGCGATCTCCTTGGTGATATCCGTGAACCGGGATACTTCGCAAAAAAAGGTATCAGCTATTTTCCGGGCGCATATGCGGGAACAAAATGACATCTCGAATTGATGCAGCACCGGTAAACATCATCACCAGTCGATCAATGCCTATTCCCTCGCCGGCGGTTGGCGGCAATCCGATCTCCAGCGCACGCACGTAGTCATGATCATAGTGCATGGCTTCATCATCACCGGCAGTAAGGTTCTCGACCTGCTGGCGGAACCGCTCGGCCTGATCTTCAGGATCGTTTAACTCGGAAAAGCCGTTGGCGATTTCCCGTCCGCCAACGAAGAACTCGAACCGATCGGTGACTTCGGGGTTGTCATCATTGCGACGTGCCAGTGGCGATACTTCTGCAGGGTATGCGGTAATGAAAGTCGGATCGAGAAGCCGGTGCTCAACTGTAGATTCAAACAGTTCCGTTTGCATTTTTCCAAGACCCCATGAGTCATCAACTTTTAACCCTTTGCTTTCAACGATGGTTTTAAACACAGCAGCATCGTGCATGTCATCGGCATAGATATCCGGGTTGTACTTCGCAATAGCCTCTACCATGGTTAAGCGTTCGAACGGCTTGGCGAAATCATAGGTCATTTCGGAATCTGCAGCGGCAATGGTTGTACTACCCATCACGTTCTCCGCGATCTCACGCAACAGCACTTCAGTCAAATCCATTAGCTCGGTATAAGTGGCATAAGCCTGATAAAACTCAAGCATTGTGAATTCGGGGTTATGCCGCGTGGATAAACCTTCATTACGGAAATTTCTGTTTATCTCAAACACACGATCAAAGCCACCAACCACCAACCTTTTTAAATACAACTCGGGCGCTATGCGTAAATAGAGTTCCATATCAAGCGCATTGTGATGGGTTACAAATGGCTTGGCGGTAGCGCCACCGGGTATTACCTGCATCATGGGTGTTTCTACTTCCATGTAGCGCCGGTCAATAAAAAACTGGCGGATGTACTGCACAATAGCGGCGCGCACGCGAAAAGTCTCACGCACTTCTTCATTGGCTATAAGATCGATATAACGCTGCCTGTAGCGTTGTTCCGTATCTGTCATACCATGGAATTTTTCAGGCAGCGGACGCAGTGACTTGGTTAGCAAACGAATACTGTCTGCCTTGACGGTAAGTTCTCCGACTTTGGTTTTAAAGAGCTTGCCTTCTACAGCGACAATATCACCGACATCAAATTGCTTGAAACTTGCGTAAGCCTCTTCACCGATACCTGCAATCTGCACAAACACCTGTATTTTTCCGGTTGTATCCTGCAACTGGAAAAAGCTCGCTTTACCCATAATTCGCTTGGAAACCATGCGGCCCGCCACAGAGGCCGGTACCGTTTCATCTTCAAAGAAGTCTTTATCACGCAGACCATGCTCATCGATGAGTTCCGATGCAGCATTGGCAGGTGTAAAATCATTCGGGAATGCCGGCCCGAGTTTGCGCAGTTCCGTCAGCTTCTCGCGACGTTGTGCAATCAGTTTATTTTCATCATCTGACATGGGTGTTACCGTGAAATTGGCCGTGAAATTTGGCTGTTATATTTGGCCGCGATATTGGGTTACTGTTACGCGTCCTGGTGCGTTCTTAATACTCTATGTATGCCTGCTAACTACTACATCGCTAAAGACCACTCTTAAGACTAGCTTCAATAAACTGATTGAGATCACCATCGAGTACGGCCTGGGTATTACCGGTTTCCACATTGGTGCGCAGATCTTTGATGCGCGACTGATCAAGCACGTAGGAGCGAATCTGACTTCCCCAGCCGATATCAGACTTGGAGTCTTCAAGGGCCTGCTGGTCACCGCGACGTTTTTGCATTTCAAGCTCATATAACTTTGCTTTCAGCTGCTTCATCGCCTGGTCTTTATTCTTGTGCTGCGATCGATCATTCTGACACTGCACTACTACATTGGTTGGTGTGTGCGTAATACGCACGGCAGATTCAGTCCGGTTAACGTGCTGCCCGCCAGCGCCTGAAGCTCTATATACATCAATTCTCAAATCCGCCGGATTGATATCTATCTCTACCGAGTCATCGACCTCTGGCGCTACAAATACCGCAGCAAACGAAGTGTGTCTGCGACTACTTGAATCAAACGGAGACTTTCTGACTAATCGGTGCACACCGGATTCAGTACGCAACCAGCCAAATGCATACTCACCCTCAAAGCGAATCGTCGCGGATTTTATGCCTGCAACATCACCGGGAGAAGCTTCCATCAGTTCTGTTTTAAAGCCCTGCGCCTCACCCCATCGCAAATACATACGCAACAACATTTCAGCCCAGTCCTGCGCTTCGGTGCCACCGGATCCGGACTGGATATCAACAAACGCACTGTTTTCGTCCTGCTCACCGC
>CAYPDN010000128.1:0-9816 GCA_964409445.1 uncultured Granulosicoccaceae bacterium | reverse complement strand
CAATTGTTGTCAGACTGTACACCCTTTGAGGCCGGCTTTTCGCCAGTAGACACACCAGAGCCAGAGATTCCCATCGTCTCACTTGCTTCAGTGAATTACACACAAGGTTTCATTAACTACTGGCCACACAAAGACCACAACACACGTGACCGAAATGATACTTTAACAACCACAAACCTACCAATGTAAAGGACATTGCAATAAAAAACCGGGGCATGCCTATGTCCAACAGTGATGCCGCCTTACCGGTAACTGACCGATGGCTCACCCATTCGGATTTCACCATTAACTTTGTACAGAACACCGTTCCTACCGATTTACAGATTATCTTCACGAGTCGTGGTTAGCCAACTGTTGCTGTTAACCATAAACTAAGAGAATTGATTGCAACTTTCTAATGCGACCATACAAGTGATTAGGCCTGGAAGTGGCTTTTGTCACATTTTTTCAGCTGTGGAGAAAGATATAAACCTTAATGAATCGCTTCAATCCAATATAGCGGTACGGGTGCAATTACCCGGGCCTTGTCATATAACTATTGGTAATGATATGTCAGTGCTTTAATAAGTGAATCTATATTACTAAGTCAGGATGGTAAAGAATCTTGAGTGATCTACCAAGGAGTAGTACACCGAAAGTAATAGATCGAGCATTAACACATGTATACGTTTTTTTAAGTCATATGCATTATTGCTCCGACTTATTTTTTTAGGTACCTTACCCACGTAATTAAATAACATCAGCGTTTTAAATGGACTACGCTAAAAATACTAACGTATGGTTTCGCTGCAACAGGAAGTTCAGCTCATTTTAAGTAATGTCTATACTAACTTTTAAGGACAGTTGCATAGCGTGCTGACGATCTCACTACTTTTATTAGATTGCATGATCAACGGAGAAGTATATGGGTCAGGAAAACAATACCACAGCAATTACAAAACAATTGCACTCAACCCGGATCAAAGCCAACGAGTCTGAAGTTGCAATAGTCGACCAACGAGTAATACTTAGAGACGCCATCGCAGATTCAGTACGGCCGGCTTTGGGGCTTAAGATCTTAACCACTGATACCGCAGACTCGCTTTTAAATACTTCTTTTAAATCCAATCCACTTTCATCACAAATCATTGTACTTTGCGACGGCGGATTAGCGATTGGTGAGTCAAAGCAAGAGCTGGAAAAACTTCGCGATTATTTCCCTAAATCAAAAAGAATTGTCCTTACCGATCATTGTCATGGAATTTCCTACCGTGAAATCGCAAAGCTAGGTGTTAGAGGGATAATTCCAAGCAATTACAACCGTGATCAATTCGTCGTCTGCCTCAAAGCAATTGAGTTAGATATAGAATGTATTCCTCCATATGTAGTCGAAAACTCCTATGAACAGTCTTTAAAAGCCGCTGAATCAACAGTGTGCAACCGCCTTAGCGAAATTCTGACTCCAAGGCAGCTTCAAATTATGGACTTCATAGCAATTGGACGTTCCAACAAGTACGTCGCCGCAGAACTCTCACTGAGTGAGAGCACTGTTAAAGTCCACGTTCACAATATAATGAAACATTTGGGCGCGACCAACAGAACACACGCGACACATATCATCAATGAGATACACGAACGCGAAATGCGAGTTTGCTCCACTTCAGAATCAGCCTGCGACGTTGAAGCAGGTCGAGCCAAGGCGAATCATCGTCCACAGTGAGGCTTTAGGTATAAATAGCTACCACTAATACAGACACCAAGAATATCGTGATTAAGCTTGGGTGGAAATATAAGGTTATCCAACCACCGATTAAAATAGTTCCATATTGGAGCAACAGAATACGGTTAGTGATCTTCACGTTCTGTCTAGCATTATTTTCAAACGCCATGGTTTTTGAATGCAGTTTGTCTGCTTCAGACTCAGGGCAAGAGATCCGAGCATATAAAGATATGGCTCGCCTAAATACAGTCCAGAGCCTAAACCATGATATTTTGAATAGTAAAGTCGAAAGTCAGACTAATGATATTTATTTTTTATCTGCTGCTGTTCAACCATATGACGCCAGTAGTGAAAATATATATGAATATTTCTTCGAAAAAATGCCCGATGGCTTCAATTTAACTCGCAGAGATATAGAGAACAAAGACCTCATCATAGTGGGCATTTCGATAGGCAGCGCAATAATCATACTTATCATCTTCTTTTTATTGTGTTGGTGTGTATCCCAGCTTCGACTAACGAATAGGCTTGGAAGAAGTATGGCTTTTTCCAGTATCAATGCTGCACGCTCAAGTAATAGAGCAGCTATCGCGGCCAAATGGATCTACGAGAACAACATAAATTCTAATGCCCTACAACTTCGTCCATATTTGAAGTTAGAGAGTCCCGCATTTAGATTTGTAAACAGCGATGGCCGCTTCTACATGGTTTTGACAATGGTTGTTTCTAACTACGGTTCCACACCGGCCAAGAACTTTGCTGGCATTGAAACTAAACGAGTTCAAATCACCACAATTAGTTCCAGCGGGGAAGAAAAAGGACACGCAACCCTTGATACAGATCCAAATAATGCGACCAGGAATGATGGGTTTAACGTTAGATACATTGGGCCCGATGCGAAAGCAAAAGTGTTTGTTTCTACATGCCTGGCAATCGAAAGTGAATCCAAAGATATTTTTGAAATTCTGGCCTCCAGTAAACCTGGAAAATGGAGAGTTCACAGAATTTATTTCATCGGCATTCTTCGATTCAAAGACGACTACAGAATTTCTGCCAACGAACACTACGAGTTAAAATTCAGATTTCTAACCGGTTTCGGAGACGAAACCAATATTAGAATTGAATCAGAGCGTATTGTCTCTGATGATGAAAACTAAACAGATCGCGCGAAAGCCCTCATTCTTACCTTTGCAGCGGCCGCCAAATAATAACGATGAAAGCACCCTGAATAACTATTCCAGAACAAATAATTAAGATTGTTACCGCACTTCAAACGTTTACCACAATGAGAGTCGTTTGGAGATACCCAATGTAAATACATAATCCTGAGCCAGATCAGAAAGACCAAACTCTACAGTGCCTTGAAAAAACAGGTTCCTGCCAACCACAGACGAGGCCCCGATCGTCGCGCTAGCCGCCTCAAAACTTGATCCATCGATATTGCTCTCATCTATAGTTGCCTCACCAATGAATAATTGATCGACCGAAAACAGCAAAGACGTAAAAGGACTAGCCGCCAACACTGTTCCGATCGACAAATTCGTAAGGTCACCGGCCCTGATTCCGGCCACTTCCTCACTTCTGGAAAACGATGCGCCTGCAGTAAATATCAAAGGGTCCTGACGTTTAGTTGCGGTTAAGCCCAATGTGAAACTTGATGCCTCCTGAATATCACCGCCGTCGCTGTAGGTAGCGCTGCCGATGAGATCAGGAATACGACCTTTTTCCTTAAAGAGCGTTTTAACTAACCCAATTGAAAACGGCCCGCTTTCATTAGTCGACTCGGATTCTGACTCAACTGAGGAACTAACAAGACGAAGATTTGAATCAATTTCAGAATTAGAGAATGGCGCAGAAAAATTGATTTGAGAATCCCTGGGCAGTCCGAAGCGCAGATCAACCACCACTCCTGTTCTTCTGGTTGTATCTTCCTCCACACCAACAGTATCACTGGTCGTGCCAGATTCATCATCTGTTACAACCACCATAACGGGCTCTGTTTGAGTATCCACCCCATAAGAAACATCCAAACCGATATCGACTTTACCTGGATCAAGCAACAAAGCATCGAGAAGCACCAGTGACCGCTCCAGAGCTCGCTCTGCTGCTTCCTCATCCACCTGGAACAACCCAGGTCGACGAGGTTCATCAGGTTCCAGTTCAGTAACATCCACCTCGTTATCTCTAACATCGTCAGCTTCATCAACAACGTCAGCTACATCCTCAGCGTCTGTTTCCAGCATCCGGTTAATTCGGTTATTTGAATCAACGCTATCAATCGCAGGAGCAGCGTTCTTTAGGTCTACTTCACTCTCGCCTGCATCTACGCTTGCTACACTTTGGACAGCTGACGGGCTTACTTCAGCTACCTGAGGGGCCGACAACACGGCCTGCGTTGAAGTTTCAGTGATAGGTTCAATAAAGGAGGAGCTTTCCAGAAAATCAGTTATGCTCTGACGGGAAATTTCAGGGCCAACAATTTCTACTGTCAGTGACTCAGCTCCGGACTTTTCAAAATACGCGACGGAAAAAGGATATAAACCAACCTCAAGATCCATAGTTGCTGACTGCTCAGTCGCTTGTTGTAATCCATCATTGTCAATAAGCTTACTGCCATCCAAATACAGCGCACTACCATCATCCGATGTTAGATAGAACGTGTATTCACCCGGTGACTTTATATTTAGCTGTGCCGTGAATCGGAAACCAAAGTTGTCAGGTCTTGTCGCAGGCTCTAAAGAAACGAACGGATATATACCTGTTCTGACAGGCGTTAGCAGATCAAAATCCGGCAAACGATCCCATATACCCTCATAATATTCGTATTCGACAGTGGGATTTTTCAGTTCTTGCTCTTCAAAACAAACATCACCATCATTGCAATCGGAAAGCGCCGACAGATCAGGATCCAATATTTGAGGATCACGGGCTGCCTCTTGTCCATATCCATCACTGATGGTGAAAAGTAATGCAATCGCAAAACAGAGACGGAAAATTGTTTTAGATCCACTCACTAGTCCGCACGGCATAACGCTCATCAATTCCATTCTCCAAGCATTTTGATTTGATAAATCAGATCACGATTCGCATAAACACTGTTCGAGCATATTTACTTTAACATCACAAAATCAAGCTCTGTGGCCAAGAGTCTATTGTTCGGTTTTTTACCGGATGATTTCACCTCCGCACTAACAACAAACCCAACCCGACCTATATCTCCAAAATCCATCCATGCGTCAATGAATTGATCAACCATCAGCGTTCTGTTGCCCCAGGCCGGATCAGCTACTAATACACGGTTACCCGCCAGAGCACGAAAAATAACAAAATGATTGTAACCTTCGAAAGACACTGGGATAAGGACGGGACTCATTTCAACTAAATCATCCAGCGTTAAGCCGCCAAAGCCTTCACCTCGAAGACCTCTTCTATCAACAAATAACTTAAGATCTAATAAAGAAAATCCTTCTTTAATTTTTAATAACTCCGGATTTTCAATGTATTCAGGCCTATTGATTAATTCAATCGCTACTTCCTTTTCAGTTAAACCCATGCCGTGCTGAAAGTTAAGGAGAGTTGCCAACGCAGCCGCTCCGCAACTGAGATCCCATTCCTGCATAACTACGTTTCGTTGTCTCAATTCAAGGAATGACCGAACCGGAGATGTCGATTGAGCAGCCAATGTTGTACTCATCGTGAGAATCAACCCGACTATTGTGGCTTTACTAAAGTTCGCTATATCTCTATTCAAAATAAATCCTCCATTGCAAAACCTCATTCCAGTAACGCTCCTTTATATGGATGAGCCATGGGAATATATTACATTAATAGAGTTCGCGAAATATTAGTATAAGTCGTTTATATCGTAGGCTATTCGTATTGTCTCCCGTTATCCAAAGACTTAAACCTTTTTACTAATTCTCTTTTAAACAATTTTATAGTTATATGGTGTAGTTCTATCAGGCATGCAATTAGACGGAATCTATAAACCGAATTTCAATGAAGAATATCGGCAACTTATAGTTAACACTACTTTAGGGACTTAATAATGTTAAAACGAATCATACTCTTCGCCTCAATCACCGCAACAAGCTACCTGGGCGCAGAACCGATTCCGCTCACAGAAAAAACACTGGATAGTATTTCTGCAGGCACCGTAGAACTGACAGTTCACGCAGCAGCCCAGGGTGAGGGACACAGGGCAAAAAATATAGCGATTGCCAATATAAATATAGAAGAACAACCTGTCGACGAAAATGGCAATATTTTTACAGTTTCCACTGGCACTGCTTTGGCCTTTTCAAGAGGTGAGCAGGTTTCTACCGAGGTTGGCTATGCTGCAACTGTAACAGACGAGAAAATCGTTTCGTTTACCGTTGAACAGTCGATATCTTCCGGCGCAGCTTCTAAGCCCAAACAGAAAAATAAGAAAGGAAAACAAAAACAGAACAAAACTGAAAGAAACCGAGCTAAAAAAAGGAATAAGTCACGAGGACGGCCGATTGTTATTAATGAAAAACAAACATTGTCCGTAACGATAGTGACAGTTCAAAGTAACTAAACAGTTTCCAATCCGGGTCTTAGTTAGACCCGGATCAAACAGTCACTAGCGTTATATATTAAAGGCACTGGTAAGGATCTTAGTCTGTCATTCCTCAGTATTTCGCTCTACGGACTCGACTACTACCGAGCTCAGTACGACTAAATACAACACCAAACGACACACTTATAAATCTATTTCTTGGAGAGAAAACAGAACTGCTTCCTCCAGATGTACTGACAAGCGAAGTCGAACCGTTATCGCAACAACTAACAGACACACCAGTGCCGAACGATGATAGACCTCCTGAACGCACGTTAGCGTGTGAAATCGCAATATTGGATCCATCTGCTGTTGCAGTCACCACTACATTTCCCGCGGATATATTATCCATTCGCTCCTTGGTTAAAGACATCCGTCCGTCGTTTGCGTGAACTACCATCGCACTCAACGATACAGCCAAAGTTGTGCCAAGCGCGCTTAGTCTTCTTTTTGTCAACATAGTAATACTCTCCATAGTATATAGATTTTATAAAGTGATTTTTCCTATTAGGAATCACGAGATTACTATGCGGCTTTACCTGCAGCTATACGTAATAGGTCTATAGATGAAAGGTACCTGCCAATTTCACTGTTACACAAACAACTAGTACTATTTTTGTATTGTGGTTTTTTTGTGTCTGGCCATAATCCGCTCTGCACTTCGATTGGATTCGAGGTGCTGAGAGACGGATGAACTGACAGCGCAACCAAATTCTGCCTTTTTATCTGTCAAAATATTTTATTACTTAATAAGGAAATATCTAATGAAAACTATCTTAGCGACTACAGTTCTTACTATAGCTCTTCTTGCGGGCGCAAATGCCTCTGCTGACGATTCTGGAAAAATAGTACTGAGCAATGCTCAACTTGATGTAGTTGATGCTGGCCGACGTGGAAGAAATATTAATCGTGCTAGCTCAGCCGCTCTGGCGACTAACGGATTTGAGCTTGCAGTTGCTGGCAGCAATGCTTCATCCAGCCGGACTGCAAAAACCAGTGCCTCTGCATCAGCTACACAGTATCGCGCATCTGCTCATACTTCTGCTTGCGCAGGACGCTGCTAGCCGCATCTCTATGCGTACAAACAAAAGTTATACAGCGTAGATTGAAGGATCGGAGTTTTCCGGTCCTTTTTTAAAGAATATTAACTCTGCATACTAAGCTGTATTTTTTCGGATATGGAATAGCACAACTCATAGCGCACGTTTGGCGTTATAACTCATCACATGGAGTGAACAAACAATGTTGTACAATATTGACAAGTTTTTTACGCGCATATTGCCAGCCATACTAACATTAGTATTTGGCGGTATTGCATTCGCATCAAACCCACCCACCGCTCCAACAAGTATCTCTGTCAGCACTGATTCAAACGGTACAACTGTTATTCAGTGGGGCCTGTCCTACGATTCGGACGGTTGGATCGCCAATTACGAACTACAGAAAGACAACACCGTTATCTATATCGGTAACACTACCAGCTACACTGACACCAACATTGTGCCTGGTGAAACTTACCACTATACAGTCGTTGCAATTGACAACCAGGGTGATCGATCGCCTATCAGTGGTTTTGCCAGTGCAACTATAGCATCAAGCAATGCACAAACCGGCGCTATCGGAAGTTACTCTTGTGTAGACTCCGATGGTGATGGGTGGGGCTGGGATGGCTACAGATCATGCAGTCTGGCTACATTGAGTACCAGCCAAATTAACGTAGAGTCTCCAACTGGCTTACCATTTCATGATTGCGTCGATGATGACGGTGATGGATGGGGTTGGGATGGCAGAAAATCTTGCAACATGGATGTTTTAATTACTACAACAGATGCAACAGGTTGCTTTACTGCCAACGCAAAAAAACCGGGATGGACCGGGATAGAATTTTGTTTCGTAGAAATGTCAAACGGTAACGTATCAATTAGCGCTTCAGAAGATATCTGCGTTGATCTTGACGGAGATGGTTTTGGCTGGAACGGGTTTGCTACCTGCGATCCCAGACCTTTGTTCAGTGCAGAATAGATGTATTATTTAATGTTGACCGAGTAACATGGGTCATAAACACTTTGGTATAACTAGTTCCCAAGAGCCTCACATCTCGAGGCAATCACATACCATCCACAAGAAAACTGTATATTAGCGTCAGGTTATGCATCGACTTTTTGCGATGCATAATCTATTGTCTGCACCCCGGCCGAACACAATTTCAGCTGATCTTAAAAACTAATTCAGATGTTCCTGATGATTGCGAATGCGGCTATCTGGAATCACAACAGCGGCTGCAATAAAGCACATCACTGCCATAAACGGACCAAAGCCACTAAATCCGACACCAGAGTAGAACCATCCTCCGACCAGTGCAGCTGTCAGCCAGCCAAGGCTCGCTATTGAGCTGTTCATACCCATTACTACTCCACGTACATCTTCTGGTACATCAGCAAGTGCTGCAAGCAATGATGGACGTGAAAGTGCATTAAAAAACGCAAACGCGACACCTAAACTCACAGTGATATGCAAGGATGTTTTCCAGAGAAACCACGGAATTGCTGTACATCCCGCAGCGCATAACGCGATAGCAAAACTAATACGACGATAGGGATACCGGTCTGCAACCTGTCCCCCGACAATAGTGCCCACAATATTACCCAGTGCAAAACCTACTAACGGCAAAGCAACTGACTCAATGGGTAACTCATAAACCTGGCGCAGGTAGGCTGCATAATAAAAGGCCGCCAGTCCAAAGCAAACCCGTTCTGCAATCAACGCCAGAAATAACCGTACAACAGGCCCGGTCAGTGCAACGCGAAGCGCTGATCCTTTATTTATCGAAGAGCTGGTGTTCGTCTGTTTAGCAGTATTGGATTTTGATAGCGCAATTGCCATAGCTACTGTAGCGATCAGTGCAAGTAAAGCCAGGCAAATATGGGTACCTCGCCACCCGACAAGACTTCCCAAAAAGGCCGCAAGCGGGACCCCGCACAGCAAAGTTAGCGACTGGCCACTCATCACATATCCAAATGCTCGACCATGATATGAGCTGTGAGCACGGACAGAAACTTCCGCCAAAGTAGTCGAGGTATACGTGCCACAAACTGTACCTGAAAACACAACAATAGCAACCAGTGCCCAATAAGACTCGACGAATGCAATACCAAGCATTGCAATCGCCAATAAGGGCAATGAAAAGAGCAGGAAAAATCGCCGACCGATACGATCAGATAAATACCCCACCAGATACCCTGAGATACCCCATGCCGTTGCTGTGACGCCAAACAGATTCGCAATTGCAGGCAGTGATACCATCAGATCAAAAGCCATATCTGGCAGAAATGGCGCGCGTGTACTACCCGTTGCCGTCGCGGCAAACATACCGATGCAACCTGCCACAACAAAAGCCCAGGGCATGGTGTTTGATTTTGTCACTTAAATTGCGTCTGTTGCGGAAGTGCCGGATTGAATTAGAGGAGTCTATTTTCATTTTCCCACAAAAAAGCACGAACAAGTATAGGATCGAGCAGAACTATGGAGCCAATCT
>CAYPDN010000127.1:8390-9819 GCA_964409445.1 uncultured Granulosicoccaceae bacterium | reverse complement strand
GATGGTTGTATTGAAAGTTGACATAAGCATGTGTCGGATCGACAAAATACTTGCCGGAAGGAACTGCACTGAGATCCGCGGCGCTGGCAGAGCCCGCAAAAATTGCAGAAGACAGGAGTAAAGTAGAGAATTTCATTAAATATACCTTTATAAGTAGGTGAACAAGCGGACCTTTGACTTTGAACTTTTGCTGTCGTCCAATGCCAGTGGGATACCAGCTGATTATGACGCACCGGTAGCTTAGTGTTCAACTGGCAAGCGCACGGTTTAATACGGACAATCGATAGACTATTGTGCCCTATCGATACCGGCTACGGCAGTCAGGGAAACCAGAATTATCTGTTCTACCAGTTCGAACACGATAACGCAGATTATTAACAGATCAATTTGTTAGTCAAAGGCGCGCAGCACCCACTGTCGATTTGTCAACCAAAATAGTTCATCATAATATTCATCATCATGTCAGGGTCGCAAAATATGATCACATCAGCACAGCTCACCCAGTACCAGCGCGATGGATTTCTGTTGATAGAAAATGCACTTACAGCAAATCAGCTGGAAGAGCTTCAGGCGGTCACCCGAAAATTGATTCTGAAAGCTGCAAGCATTACCGCAAGTAATGATCAATATGACCTGGATACCGGCCATAGTGCCGAACAGCCAAGACTCACCCGAATAAAGCTTCCGCATTTGCTCGACCCGGTGTTCAGACAGGTCATGCAAAGCGAACAGATCACTAGTCTGATCAAACCACTGCTTAATACAGACAACATACGTCTCCATACCAGTAAATTAAATACCAAAGAACCGCATGGTGGTCAGGCCGTTGAGTGGCATCAGGATTGGGCTTTCTACCCCCACACCAATGACGACCTGCTCGCGATTGGCATCCTGCTCGAAGATGTAGCAGATGAAAATGGTCCGTTGATGGCGATTCCGGGCACCCATCGCGGTCCGATACTCGATCACTGCAAAGACGGTATCTTCTGTGGTGCTATTAATCCCGATGATCCACTCTTTGAAATTGATAAAGCGGTTACTTTAAAGGGACGTGCTGGCGACTTGAGCATTCATCATGTACGCACTCTACACGGCTCTGCGCCGAATAATTCAGAGCGTGCGCGCAAAATTCTTTTCTATGAATGTGGCGCTGCTGATGCCTGGCCGATTAATGGCAACAGCAGTATGTATACAGGCCTGACTCAACATGCACTGTGGAATCACATGCAGCAGCAGATGATCTGTGGCGAGCAGGGAACACAGGCAAGGCTTGAAAATGTGCCGGTAAGCATGCCGCTGGCACCACCACCAGATCCAACGTCAATTTTTAAAGTACAAAGCAGTGGTGGTGCGGTCAGTGCGTTTGCAGCAGACTGAATTTTTTCACCATCACGCACTACATTGCGATTTAACATCGAGCTTTAACATC
>CAYPDN010000127.1:4949-8290 GCA_964409445.1 uncultured Granulosicoccaceae bacterium | reverse complement strand
TTTAACATCGAGCTTTAACATCAGTAACACAGCGCAAAATTTCTTCTGCTGTTGCCGGTGCATTTAATGCCGGAAAGTGCTGATAGTCACCGACAGCAGCAATTGCGTCGCGAATCGCACACCAGACTGAAAAAGATAGCATCAGGGGTGGCTCACCAACAGCCTTAGACTTCATCACTGTAGGTGCCGGGTTGGGACAATCTGCCAGCAACTTTACGTTAAGCTCATGAGGCGCGTCACCGATGGCAGGTATTTTATAGTTTGCCGGTCCGTCTGACAGCAATCGACCATCAGCAGTCCACTTCAGCTCTTCGGTGGTCAGCCAGCCAACTCCCTGAATAAACCCGCCTTCAATCTGACCGATATCAATTGCATCATTTATAGAACTACCAACATCGTGAATAATATCCGTGCGCAATACGCGAGATTCACCAGTTAACGTATCGATTATTACTTCACTAACCGCAGCACCATTGGCGAAGTAGAGAAACGGACGGCCACGCGCATTGTCACGGTCATAGTAAATGTCCGGTGTCTTATAAAACCCGGTAGCTGACAAGGAAATTCTCGCAACCCATGCTTTCGTTGCAAGTTCCTGCCAGCTGCACTTATGAACACCGCAAACGCTCACTCCCTTTTCTGAAAAAACCAGATCATCTTTAGCGCAGCCATGCTGTTCGAGTAAAAATTCTACCAGTCTCTGTTTTATCTTGCGCGCCGCCAGCAACGCTGCCATACCATTGAGATCTGAGCCTGATGATGCTGCAGTTGCAGAAGTATTCGGCACTTTATCTGTGCGAGTCGCTGAAATTTTTATAGCATTAAGCGGCACACCAAGCTCAGCTGACACCACTTGTGCCACCTTGGTGAAAAGCCCCTGCCCCATCTCGGTACCACCGTGATTCAAATGTACCGTTCCATCTGTGTACAAATGCAGTAGCGCACCCGCTTGATTTAGATGCGTTGCGGTAAAAGAAATACCAAATTTTACCGGAGTCAGCGCAATACCTTTTTTAAGAATGTCATTGGCACTATTGAACTCCCTGATCGCTTTGCGACGGCTGCGGTACTGTGAACTCTCCTCAAGTTCCTGCACCATGCGCGGCACGGTAAAATCAGTTACCTCCTGAAAATAGGGAGTTAATTCCCCACCGGCATCACTGTAAAAATTCTTCTTTCTGACATCGAGCGGGTCCATTTTTAGTGAAAATGCAATTTCATCAATCATAGATTCCGCCGCGATCATTCCCTGCGGACCACCAAACCCTCTGAATGCCGTGTTAGAGACTGTATTGGTTTTACAACGTAAGCCATCAATTAACACGTTGGGATAGTAGTATGCGTTATCGCAGTGAAACATCGCACGATCGACAATTGCATCAGATAAATCTGGTGATGATCCACAATTGCCGGCCAACTGGTAACGGATCGCTTTAATAGAACTGTCGCTATCGAATGAAACTTCGTAGTCATTGATAAATTCATGGCGTTTGCCGGTCATCACCATATCGTCGCGGCGAGATAACCGGCAGATTGCTTTACACTGGTTACGCGTAGCGAACAACGCTGCAAAACAACAACACGCATTTGCCTGAGTTTCCTTACCACCGAACCCACCACCAAGCCTGCGTGTTTCAAGCAAGACATCTTTCATTGTTATACCCAGCACTTCGGCAACCAGCTTCTGTGCTTCGGTCGGATTCTGATTTGAGCTCAGCACATGTACGCCGCCATCTTCGTCCGGCAGCGCACTTGCCACCTGACCTTCCAGATAAAAATGCTCCTGACCACCCACACGCACCGAACCTTTAATTTTATTCGGTCCGTTCTTCAATTCAGATAGTGCGTCGCCACGTTGCATTCGATGAGGTGGTCTGACATAGAACTTATTTTCAATAGCGCTGGGCAGATCAAGTACCGGTGTCTTTTCTGTGTATTCTATTTTCGCTTTCAGCGTTGCTTGTCTTGCCAGAGTTCGGGTTTCCGCGAGTACCGCGAATACCGCCTGACCGTAAAAATCAATCTGATCTGAGGTCAGCAATGGGTCACCCGGGAATACCGGGCCGATATCACGATGACCCGGAATATCATCTGCGGTGATAACATCTACCACACCTTCACTACCTCGCACGTCAGTCAGATCCATTGATGTGATATTGCCACTGGCAATACTGCTGACGCCAATTGCAATGTGCTGATAACCGGAATCAATAACATCATCGACATATGGCGCTGAGCCAGTGACATGTTTCACGGCGCTTTCATGAGGATCAGTCGCCATAAGCGGTCACCGTAACTGCCCTGTCGGGCGCAACAATTTCAGTGGCCAAACGCACAAGCAGATTTTCGCAAACAAGATTGCGGTACTCAGCGCTTGCCCGCACATCATCGATCGGCTGAAAATCTTGCTTTAAAGCAGCTTGTGCATCTTTGATACACTGTTTATCAAGCGTTCGCCCGACAAGTGTTTTCTCAAGTGCAGATGCTGATTTTGGAATTTCTGCCATTCCGCCAAAACCGGTTGAAGCTTTCACGATAATGTCACCATCCATTTGCAGATGAAAAGCCGCACAGACAGACGAGATATCATCATCCAGACGTTTACTGATTTTATAAAACCTGTTTATCACACTCACTGATTTCCCTGAGTGCAAAAACGAACTTAACGGAATGATGAACTCTCGAATAATCTCATCGCTCTCAAGCATTGTCTTTTTATAGGAAATAAAAAACTCAGCAGCTGTAACAGTTCTCTCACCACGGGTTGACTGCAGTATGACCGATGCATTCAGGGCGATAAAAACCGGCGGCAAATCACCCACTGGAGAAGCATTGGCGAAGTTACCACCTATCGTTGCCTGGTTGCGCACCTGAGTACCACCAAAGCGCACAAGCAATGCTTCAAGCTCCGGGCACAGTGCAATTATTTTTTGTCGAAATTCTGTCAGACACAAGCCTGCACCAACTCGCAGCTCGTTGGCTGTAGTGGTAAAAAAATTAAGCTGATCCACCGCACCTAACATAATTATTTGTTCAATGCGTTCAAGCTGCTGTGTAACGCCTAATGCCAGATCAGTGCCTCCTGCAAGCAACTTTGCAGCTGGATAATTTTTTCGCAACTCACAGAGCTCTGTAATAGCTTTAGGTCTGAAAAAACCACCCGACTTATCATCGTTCGCGATGGACTTTAATCGGGCAATTGTCGACGCGGCGTTGTCATCGAAACGGTCACTACCCGCTGACTGCTGCAGTGCCTGCTTCGCCGCATCAATGATTGGTCGGTAGCCAGTGCAGCGGCAAAGGTTGCCACCCAGTTGCTCGTCAATCGTCTGCCTGGTAAT